>JAFSRL010000236.1 GCA_017446125.1 Lachnospiraceae bacterium | reverse complement strand
ACGATGATAAGAGCCGGTCTTACACCGGTACACTGAACATCGGAACAAGCGAGGCTGCGGTCAAGGCCGATGTCCCCGTAAAGTACTCCGTCGCGGCAGATACAACTTGTACTTTGTGGCAAATAACTGGTCACTTCCATTTAGAACAGAATACCTGGCTATATCTTCATCAGTTTCTGAGCATAAGAGTATACCAAGTGTGGGATTATCGTCATCCATTTTAATACGCTCATCATACATGCGGACATACATATCCAACTGTCCGACATCATCATGTGTGATAGGTTCTGTTTTGAGATCAATCAGAACAAAGCATTTCAGTATGAAGTTGTAGAAGACTAAATCCACATAATAGTTTTTTCTTTCTGTACGGATACGTTTTTGTCGTGCGACAAATGCATATCCTTTGCCGAGTTCCATCATAAAGCGTTGAAGATTGGATAAAATGGCTGTCTCAAGTTTTGTCTCGTTTACGAAAGGAACATCCGGTAAGCCGAGAAACTCTGCAATAACAGGGCTTTTGATAAACTCTTTGTTGTTATGCCGATGCGCACCCTTTGTTATGCCTGTTTTTCCATGTGCCGGTTCGATACCGTGAGTAGATAATATCCGTTGATAGTATTGAGATGCAATGTTTCGCTCTAAAGTATGGACGCTCCAAACCTGTGTAAATGCTTCCTCTGCATACCAGTCACGAGCAGCTTCGTCTTCTACGCGAATAATTGCTCTATAATGGGACCATGACAGCAGTTGGCGAGATTGTTGGCACGCTGTGTCAACAATTCGGGGGAAGTATTTATAAAACCTGACAAAGCGATATAGATTGGTGCGATCAAAGCCGCTGCCGTATTTCTCGGTGAGTTGGTCCGATAATCGCTTTATTATTTCCAAACCGTATTCAGCGCGTCCTTCGCCACCAGAAAGCTCTTCATCTGTGATTCTGCGTCCGATAAGCCAATTACGATATACAAGCGCGGTGTTAATGGCACTATACGCATTGGTTTGGGCGAGTTCAATCATCCGTGAAGTGTCTTCCATGATGTTATCGGATTTGATGTATTCAAAAGCTGGCAAACGAATTGTTAATTCATCCATAGTAATATTCTCCCTTTAAGATCCTTTCCTTCAGCTCTAATTAACATTATACTGATTTTTACAATCATGACTACAGAAACGTGCGTTAAGACACATCCTGATTCCGGTAAAGAATTCTTAGATTACGCGCGTGCGTACACGCGGTTGCGTCGATTCTACTAAACTGTGTGTAGGAGATTCACGAGATGTCAATCAAGGATGCTGTCGCAGCGCGTTTTCATAGTTTGTGTGAAATCCGCGGGATGAAACTGAATGAACTGGCAGTGGTTTCCGGCGTGACGCCGTCAACGGTCTACAGTATGATGGACGACAGACGTCGCGATATTTCCGTTCTTACAATCAAAAAACTATGCGATGGTCTTGATATTACAATCACAGAGTTTTTTGCGTCCGCTGAATTCGAAGACCTTGATCCTGAGATACTGTAAGGATTACCTGTTTTCTGAGTATTCTGACAAATAATCAATTATAAAGACTTTTAAAATATGCAATATACGCACTTGCGTATGCACGCGACCTTTGTTATACTGTGCTCGGATAACACGGCGGTGTAGGACAGTACATTATTATCCGGGGAGGAACACCATGAATTTCTTAACGGCAGTCATCTTTTTGGTCGCGGTGGGGGTATGGCTTTTGCCGATGATGGCGGCGATCCATTATCAGCGGATTGATGAACCGTACCCCGCAGAGCAAAAGGAGGCGCAGGGACTGGCATATCGGGATGCCTTCTGGACGATGATCGTTACGGGCGGTGTTATCGCGTTCCTGAATTACTACGAGATACTCCCCAAAATGACGGCAGGCTTGATGATTATGCTGGTGCTATTGTCCGGTGTCGCGATCTTTTTTAGCAGCGCATTGATTCGTGGCGGATTTGATAACGCGAAGCAGACAGAGCAGTTTTTCAGCAAAAAGACGACAGGAATGTTTTACATCGGTTTGTATGCATTTATCATCATCATGTATGCCTGGATGATAATCGAAAATCTGCGGGAGGGGAAATACTCCGGGATTTCGATTTACGGTGTTTTTGATGTGTGGGAGTTTTTGTATCCTGCGGTTTATATTGTAATCGGTATCGCGGCGCTCATCCGCAGGAGTAAGGAACGAAAAGCGCTGCCTGCAAGCGACAGTTGAGGGAGGACGTATGTTAGAAGCGCGGGGGCTGACGAAGACATTCGTCAGGCAGTTGAAAAAGGGGAAAAAGGAAACGTTCACAGCGTTGAACGGTGTCAGTTTAAAGGCGGAAACAGGACAGATCCTCGGCGTTTTGGGACCAAACGGTGCAGGCAAGACGACCTTACTGCGAATCCTCGGATTTCTGATGGAGCCCGTATCCGGCGAGGTGGTACTGACGGGAGCTGACGGGGAGCGCGTCACGCAGCTCAAGGAATGCAAGCGCCGCATCAGCTATCTTTCGGAAAACACAAAACTCTATCCAAAGTTTTTGGCAAGAGAGGTCCTGCGGCTCGTGGGACGACTCTACGGAGCACAGGAAGCAGAGTTAGAGAACCGCATCGAAGAAATCTCCTCCTTACTGAATATGAACACGTTCATCGACGGCAGGATCGAGAAGCTCTCCACCGGACAGAAACAGCGGATATCCATCGCGCGCTGTCTCGTCGCGGATCCTGAGATCTATATCCTGGATGAACCGACGCTCGGGCTGGATGTCTTAAGCGCGCAGATCATTGTCGATTTCATGAAGCAGGAAAAGGCCAGAGGAAAGACCGTGCTGTACTCCACGCACTACATGGAGGAAGCGCAGGCGCTCTGCGATCATGTCGTCATCCTGAATGCCGGAGAGATCATCCGGAGCGGATCGCCCGCAGAGCTGATGAGTGAAACCGCTACGGACAATTTACGCGACGCCTTTTTTGCCCTCATCCCGGAGGAGAAGAGGGAGGTGGTCGCATGAATCCGAAAACGATCGCCACCCTGTACAAAAAGGAACTGCTCGAAGTCCTGCGGGACAAAAAGTCCGTGATCATCACACTGCTGTTACCCCTGATCCTGTATCCGGTTCTGTTTCTTGTGATGGGCTTTATCATGTCCATGGTCGAATCGCACGAAGAGAAAAAGGAATACACGATCGCAATCCCGGAAGCGTACGAGATCACCGATGACCTGTGGAGGTCGCTTTCTGCGATCGATGAACAGCTGGTGTTCGTGGAAGCGGATGACGCTGCGGCTGCGCTTGAGGTCGGCGAAATCCGGGCGTATCTTACGGCGGAGGAAAAGGACGATCAGACGCAGCTCACCGTTTATTACCGCTCCTCGGAGTCGGATTCCGAGAGCACCGTGGATGCGCTTTATGAAGCGGTAGATGAGTATCTTTCTAACCGCGCGGAAGAGAACGTAAGAGCCGCCGGCTTAAGTCTCAACGAAACCCTGTATCCGGTGCAGATTGAGGACGAGGACTTCTCAAGCGTGGAGGAATCCATGGGGAACGCGATGGCAGCGGCCCTCCCCGTGATGCTGATTATCTTTGTCTTTACCTCCACCTTCCCCTCCGCCATGGATATGACCTCCGGCGAAAGAGAGCGCGGCACGATGGAGCTGCTCCTCACCTTTCCGGTCAGTACCCTGGAGCTCATCACCGGTAAGTTTTTAGCCGTCGCGACGGTCGCAATGGCGACGACCTTCGTCAACACGCTCTCCGTCGGGATCTTTATGGTGTCGCTCGGCCACATGGTGACCTCCATGGGTTCGGAGGACATGACGTTTCACCTTGCGGAGTTTCTGCCCGGTATGTGCGTCATCTTTGTCTGTGTGTTAGCGTTCGCGTTGTTCATCAGCGCGGTGAGCATGTGTATCTGCGCGTTCGCAAAAACCTTTAAGGAGGCAAGTAACTATATGTCCCCGCTGATGATGGTCGTCATGCTCACGGGGTATGCCGCCTTCATACCGGATGTCCGGCTCTCCGCACCGCTTGCCGCCGTTCCGGTCGCCAATATCTGTCTGTTGATCAAGGACGCGGTCTCCTTCCGCTTCGAGCCGGTGCTGATCCTGATCGTGCTCTTCACCAACATCCTGTACGCCTTTGCCGCAATCTGGGCGCTGAGCAGGATCTATACCTCGGAATCGGTTCTGTTCGGCGAGGGCGGCTTTAACATCCGCCTCTTCGAGCTGAGAAAGAACATCAAAAAGGGCAACCTCCCGACGATTCAGGAGATGATCTTCCTTTACGTCATCTGGCTGATCTTAAATCTCTACATCGGTTTTTTCGCGGGGCTGACGCATCAGATCCCGGCGACGATCATTTTGCAGCTGCTCCTTGCGGTGCTGCCGCTTGCCGCCTGCTGGTACTTTAAGGCGGACTTTCCGCGCGTTTATTCCGTGAAGCCGCCGACGCTTACAGGCATCGCGGGCGGCGTGGTTGCCATCGTTGGCAGCGTGTGTCTGGCACAGGTCATGGCGCATTATCTTGCGGAGCTCATGCCCGAGAGCATGGAAAACGTTCAGGAAACCATGGGCTTTATGGAGAATCTGTCGCTTCCGGCTGCGCTTCTTTTGATCGCGGTTTTGCCCGCGGTCTGCGAGGAACTCTTTTTCAGGGGATATGTTTTTTGTGCCGTCCGGCAAAAGATGAAGGCGGGACTTGCCATCGTTCTGACCGCCTTTCTCTTTGCACTGTACCACATGAGTTTGGTCCGGCTGCCCCTGACGTTTCTGCCGGGCATCCTGATGACGATCGCTCTGTATTACACGGGCAGTATCTTTGTCCCCATGATCATGCATTTTTTGAACAACGCCATCGCGGTGCTTTTGATGTTTTACGGCGATGCGATTCCCGGAATTCAGGAGGGAACCTTTAGCGGCAGTGCACAGATTGTGATGGTCGTCATCGCGGCGGTCTGTATCCCTGCCGGCATTCTGATCCTTAGGCGGAGCAAAAAATCTGACGGCTGAGAGCCGTTTATGCTATCATAGTCCATATGGACACGCAGCAGGAAATCCTGGAAGCGCAGCGCGATGAAGCGGCGCTGACAGCGCTCATCCGGGATCACAAGAGATTCATACTGGCACGGGCCTATCATACCGCCGGGCGTTTTATCACGGAAGAGGATGATGAATATTCCGTCGCCCTGATCGCCTTTCATGAGGCGGTCAAGACCTATGACCCTGAAAAGGGCGACTTTCACGCGTTCGCGTCCCTTGTCATCAAGCGGCGTCTCATCGACTATTTGAAAAGCGAGGGCAGGCATGCTGCGGAAATCGACGTGCCGCCGGAGCTCATGGACGGCGACGTGGAGGATGAGACTGCGGAGACTGCCTTAGGCCTTGCCGTTCGCAGAAAGGAAGCGGAGCTGTCAGAACAGAGTAACGCCTCTCCCGGCAGCAATCCCGTCCGCGATGAGATCGAGGCGGTACAGCAGATTCTGAAAGGCTATGGCTTTTCCTTTTTTGACTTAACGGAATGTTCCCCCAGGGCGGAGAAAACGAAGCGGGCCTGTGCCAAAGCAGTCGCAACCCTGCTCGCAGATGATACCCTTCTTGACAAGCTCCGCCGGACAAAGGCCCTTCCCATGAAAGAACTGACGGAATGCAGCGGGGTACCCCGAAAAATCCTGGACCGCCATCGAAGATATATCATAGCGGCAGCAGAGATCTTAAACGGCGAGTACCCGCTCCTTGCGGAATACATGAGTTACATCAGAAAGGCAATGGTGACGTAGATGAAGGCGGTCGTACTGGAAGTAAAAAACGGTTACGCGGCGGTGATGAAGGAAGACGGCACCGTTGTAAAGGTGCGCCGCGACTGCGAGGTCGGGGAGACGATTGAGGTGCGTAAGCATTCCGGCATACGGAAATTTTCGAAGGCCACGCAGCTGATTGCGGCTGCTGCGGCGGCCATCCTCGTTTTTACCGGGACCTTCGGCTACAACTACCTCGGTGTGGAAGCCTACTCCTATGTTTCGGTTGACGTAAATCCGTCAATAGAATATACGTTAAACCGTTTAGACCGCGTGGTCGCCGTTGAGGCCGTCAACGAGGAGGCGGAAGCGGTGGTCAGCGCGCTCGAAGCGGAGAGCATCAAAAACAAACCCATTGAAGAGGCGCTTGCCATTACGGAGGAAGTGCTGTCGGAAAACGGCTACCTCGCGGATGAAGAAGCGTGCATGCTCGTCAACATTGCGCCGGGAGACGAGGGACGCAAGGAACGGCTGGAAGCGGCGGCATCGAACGCGTTTCGCGACCGGCCGGATGACGGTCGTTTTGAGATCACGACCGCGACGCCCGCGGACCGGCATCATGCGCGGGAGTTCGGGATCAGTGCGGGACGCTATGAGGAGATTCGCAGGATCGAGGCGGGCAAGCAGGGCCTGCCGCCCAAGGACATGAAGCCGGACGCAGAGATGATGAAACGCCACCACGGCGATTCCATCCGGGACCTCTTTGAAGCAGGCGGACGGATTCCGCCGAAAACCCCTGACGGGATGCCGCAGATACCACCGGGACCGCCCGGAAAGTGATGATGGGAGAGGATATGACACAGGAAGAACGTCTGAATGAATTGCTCCGTTATCTGTTACGGGAACAGATACGATATCAAAACGCGGAGATTCCAAAAGACCTGCAGGGGAAACGGGATCTTTTGCAAAGCCTTATGAATGTGCGCGAGGCAAAGGAGATTTCGGAGGAATTTTTAGCGATACAGGATGCGTACTTACAGGCACGTGCGGAAGAAAAGGGGATTACGGATGCGCTCAGCCTTCCCCCTTCGGAGATTGACGCGCGTCTTGTTCTGTGGCAGGGTGACATCTCGACGTTGAAAATCGGTGCGATTGTAAACGCAGCGAACAACCAAATGCTCGGATGCTTTCAGCCGCTGCACAAATGCATCGACAACATCATTCACACCTATGCCGGCGTCCAGCTTCGATATGCCTGCTTCCAACAGATGGAACGGATTCGGGAAAGGCTGGGTGCATCGTACGTTCAGCCCACCGGCATTCCCATGATGACGGACGCATACAACCTGCCCGCAGGGAAGGTGGTCCATGTGGTGGGACCCATTGTGAGCGGTGAGGTGACGGATAAGCAGAAAGAACAGCTTGCCGCCTGTTACCGCAATACCTTAATGCTGTGTGAGCGCAACGGTGTTGACAGTGTCGCCTTTTGCTGTATCTCGACCGGCGTCTTTATGTTTCCGAAGGCGAAAGCCGCTGAGATTGCCGTTTCGACGGTACGGGACTGCTTATCGAAGGAATCAAAGGTGCAGCGTGTGGTCTTCAATGTATTCGGGGACGAGGATTTCGAAATCTACAAGCGTCTGTTATAAAGAAGAATCAATCAAAGAAAAATCAAGGGGACGGCGTTTGCCGTCCCCTGAATCGTTTTAGTTTTTGTTGTACATTGCGGCGCAGGTCGCGAGCGACAGAAAAGCCTGCTCCGTGTTGTCGCTTCGACCGGAAATCGCAATCGGGATGGTCGCGCCCATTAAAACACCAAGACCGGTTGCCTTCGCGTTGATGAGCAGCGACTTGACTAAGAGATTGCCGGTCATTAAGTTCGGTACCACGATACCGTCGAATTCACCGCAGTACGGGCAATCGTAGTTCTTTAATCTTGCCGCCTCCTTGCTCACAATCAGGTCATAGGAGATGGGTCCCACAAGGTTGCAGTCCGCAATCGGTGTGTCCGCGTGGTCCATGACGATGGTCTGTGCTTCCACGGTATCCTTCATGTGGAAGGAAGCCTTCTCGACGAGGGAGAGCAGCGCGATGGAGGGCGTCTTCACATCAAAGAGCTTTAAGGCGCGCGTCATGTTTGCGACGACCTTCTTGCGGCTTTCCATCGAAGGCTCCACCAGCAGGGTGACGTCAGAGATGGCTAAGAGCTTGGGCAGCTCCGGCACCTTTAAGATGACGACGTGTGTTAAGAGCTCGCCCTCACGCAGGAGGTGATTTGCCTTGTTCAAAATGGGCATTAAGAAATCTCTTGTCTGCGTGTTGCCGCGCATCAAAGCATCCGCGCCGCCGGACTGGATGAGCTCAATCGCGTACTGTACCACGTTCGTGTCATCGTTCACCGGCTGCAAATCGTACTTGCGATCCTTGAGCCCCAGGCGCTCCAACATGCTCTGGATGTTCTTATAGTTACCAATCAGAATGGGATCGACAAAGCCTGCCTCCTGCGCGTCGAAGACACCCTGTAAGATGTTCTCGACATCCGCGCCGGCAACGGCGACACGCATGGGCTTGCCGCCTGCCTTTGCCTTTTCCACGATTCCGTTAAATTCAGGTGCGTATAATTCGCTCATAGTCTAACCTCCTGTCTTACAGTAAGCTGCCGATGCTTAAGAACAACGGTGCAAAGACCAAGGAAACAACGGTCATGAGTTTGATCAGGATGTTGATGGAGGGACCGGATGTATCCTTGAAGGGATCGCCCACGGTATCACCGATAACGGTCGCCGCGTGTGTGTCGCTTCCCTTGCCGCCGTGGTTGCCTTCCTCAACATACTTCTTCGCGTTGTCCCAGGCGCCGCCGGAGTTACTCATAAAGATTGCGAGCATGACACCGGTCACAAGCGCGCCGCCCAAGAGGCCGCCCAATGCGGTGGTGCCCAGAACGAGACCGACAATGAGCGGTACCACAACCGCCATGATGCCGGGCAGTAACATTTCATGCAATGCCGCCTGCGTGGAAATCGCGACGCAGGTTGTGTAATCCGGCTTGCCGGTGCCTTCCAGAATGCCCGGGATGGTACGGAACTGCCGGCGCACCTCCTCGATCATTTTGTACGCCGCCTTCGAAACGGAATCCATCGTCATCGAAGAGAAGAGGAAGGGCAGCATGCCGCCGATAAACAGACCCACGATAACACGGTAGTCGAGTAAGTCGATGCCCGACTCGAACAGGTTGACCGCCTGCGCATAGGAAACGAAGAGCGCAAGTGCCGTGAGCGCCGCAGAACCGATTGCGAAGCCCTTACCCATGGCCGCCGTCGTGTTACCGACCGCGTCGAGCTTGTCCGTGATCTTACGCACATCCGAAGGCAGCTTGCTCATTTCCGCGATGCCGCCCGCATTGTCCGCGATGGGACCGTATGCGTCGACCGCAACCGTGATGCCGGT
This sequence comes from Lachnospiraceae bacterium, assembly GCA_017446125.1. Lineage (GTDB taxonomy): Bacteria > Bacillota > Clostridia > Lachnospirales > Lachnospiraceae > Butyrivibrio. The sequence goes on along the minus strand of JAFSRL010000236.1, from coordinate 4,347 downwards.
GGTGGAAAGCATACCGACCGCGGCTAAGGCGATGCCGAAGAGTCCGAACGCAAGATACGCGCCGATGATACCGACACCGATTAAAATCGTGGGAATCGCGCAGGACTGCATACCGACCGCGATACCGGAAATAACAGTCGTCGCGGGGCCGGTTTCCGACTGCTGCGCAATCTTTTTCACAAAACCGTAGTCACCGGAGGTATAGACCTCGGTGATGAAACCAATCGCAAGACCGACGACGAGACCGATGATGATTGCGATCGCCGCACGGAAGTTTCCGAAGAACATGCGGCTTAAGACGATGCTTCCGATCACCACCAGAACAGAGGCGGTATAGGAGCCCATCTTCAGCGCCTTATGCGGATTCGAGTTTTCATCGCCCTTAACAAAGAAGCAGCCGATGATGGAGCAGGCAATGCCGAGCGCCGCAATGATAAGCGGGAAAATCGCGCCGTTTGCCTGATAAGCCGCAAAGCCCAGGGTAATCGCGGAGACGATGGAGCCCACATAGGATTCGAACAAGTCCGCGCCCATGCCAGCGACGTCACCGACGTTGTCACCGACGTTGTCCGCGATAACGGCGGGGTTTCTGGGATCGTCTTCCGGAATACCGGCTTCGACCTTACCGACAAGGTCCGCACCGACGTCCGCGGCCTTCGTGTAGATACCGCCGCCCACACGCGCAAAGAGCGCGATGGAGGAAGCACCCAAGGAGAAGCCCGAAAGCACATCCGCGTTGCCGGTCACCATATAGATGACGCTTGCGCCGAAGAGCCCGAAGCCCACGACACACATGCCCATAACGGCACCGCCGGAAAAGGCGATGGAGAGTGCGGCGTTCATGCCGGAATCTTTGGCGGCCGCCGCGGTCCGTACGTTTGCCTTGGTCGCAATGTTCATGCCGATGTAGCCGGCAGCCGTGGAGAATGCCGCACCGACGATGAAGGACACGGCAGTAATCCAGTTGATGCCAAGCCCGATTAAGACGAACAAAATGGCGACAAAGATAATCAAAATCTTGTACTCCGCCATTAAGAACGCCTTTGCGCCTTCATGAATGTAGTCAGAAATTTCCTTCATGCGGTCAGTGCCGACAGACTGCTTCGAAACCTTCCGGATCAGGTAGAACGCAAAAAGCAATGCGCAGACCCCCAAGACCGCCGCAAGATAAATCATGTTACCCACAACAGAAATCCTCCCTTCAATTAATACAGTTTCATCTGTGGTATGTTTACCATTGTATTTTGCCAGTTTTAATCGCGTTTGTCTATATGAAAATGGAAATTTTACTAAAAAAGTATAGATTGTTTGATGGCGAGATAGACACAATCGTGGTACAATGGGCAAAGGAGACTCTTATGGCGGAACAATACGGCGGCTTATTCACCAGGGATATGATTATTCAACTGAACACCGTATTTGACAAGATGGACAAGGAGCTTGTGCTGCGCCTGTATCCGGATGAGAGGCCGTTGGCCGAAGAGCTTGCGCAATACCTTCTGGCATTGTGCGACATGTGTCCGAAGCTGACCCTCATTCGGGAGGAGGCTGCAAACGAGGCAGAACGTCCGTACGTGAAGGTGTTTTTTGCGGACGGAACGGAAGCCGGTACCTCGTTTCACGGCGTCCCGGGCGGTCACGAGTTCACGCCCTTCATTTTATCGCTTTACAATCTGTCCGGTCCCGGACAACCGATTGACGCGCGGGACAAGGAGCATGTGCTTGCGTTGGAGAAGGCGATCGAGATGAAGATCATGGTGAGCTTGAACTGCACCATGTGTCCGGAGCTTGTTACGGCGGCGCAAAGAATTGCGTCCTTAAACCGCAGGGTGAAGGTGGATGTTTACGACATCAACCATTTTCCCGCGATGCGTGAAGCGCATCAGGTACAGAACGTACCGTGCTTTATCGTGAACGGGTCTTCGCCCATGTACGGAAAGAAAAGCCTGCCGGCTTTACTTGAGATTTTTACGGATGCAGAGGAAGTCAGTTAAAGGAGGAAATGTTTCATGAAGCGCGTAAACACATGGACGACATACGACGCAAAGACGGAAAAAGCGTGTATGAAGTTCGCAGAAGATTACAAGATTTTTTTGAACGAGGGGAAGACCGAAAGAGAGTGCGTCGACCGGATTGTCAACGAGATTGAAAAGGAAGGCTACCGTGAGCTGAATGCGCTCATCGGAAAAAAGACAAAGCTGAAGGCGGGCGACAAGGTTTACAGCGTCTGGATGAATAAGTCCGTGGTGATGTTCCATCTTGGTAAGGAGAGCATCGAGCACGGCATGAACATCTTAGGCGCCCACATTGATTCCCCGCGTTGCGACGTCAAGCAGAACCCGCTGTTCGAGGACACCTCGATTGCGTATCTCGACACGCATTACTACGGCGGCATTAAGAAGTATCTGTATGTGACGATTCCGCTTTCGTTGCACGGCGTTGTGGTGAAGAAGGACGGCACGACCGTGATTTTGAATGTGGGCGAGGACGAGGACGACCCGGTCATTTTCTTCTCCGATCTTTTGATTCATCTTTCCCAGGAACAGATGGAAAAGAAGGCGGCGAAGGTTGTTGAGGGCGAGGCGCTCGACCTTGTGATCGGTAACAAGCCCTTCATCATCAAGGGCGAGGACAAGATCGGTCAGGGCACAAAGGCAAGCGGATTAACAAAGGGCGAAAAGTATGCCGTTGAAGCGATGCGTCAGGAGAAAATTCACAATGCGGAATTAAACGGCGCCGTCAAGCGCGGCGTGCTCGCAATCTTAAAGGATCTGTACGACATCGAGGAAGAGGATTTTATCTCCGCGGAATTGGAGATTGTCCCCGCCGGCAAGGCGCGTGATGCGGGCTTTGACCGTTCCATGATTTTAGCGTACGGGCAGGATGACAGGGTCTGCGCGTATCCTTCCTACCGCGCGGTCTTGGAAGCGAACAAGATCAAGCGCACGGCCTGCTGTATTCTGGTGGACAAGGAAGAAATCGGTTCTGTCGGTGCAACCGGCATGCAGTCAAAGTTCTTCGAGAACGCGGTCGCGGAGTTATTGCATCTGATGGGAAAGGATGACGCTCTGACGCTTCGGCGCTGCCTTGCGAATTCGAGCATGTTGTCCACCGACGTTACGAGTGCCTTCGATCCGAAGTATGCAAGCGCGTACGAGAAAAAGAACGCGGCGTTTTTGGGCAGCGGCATGGCATTCAACAAGTTCACCGGCGCGCGCGGAAAAAGCGGCAGCAATGACGCGAACGCGGAATACCTTGCAGCGATCCGCCGGATCTTTGATGAGAAGAAGATCAACTTCCAGACGAGTGAGCTGGGCAAGGTGGACTTGGGCGGCGGCGGAACGATTGCCTACATCCTTGCACTGTACGGCATGAACGTGATCGATGCCGGCGTACCGGTCTTAAACATGCACGCGCCGTACGAAGCCACCAGCAAGGCGGACATTTATGAAATGTTCCGCGGGTTCGTCGCCTTCTTAGAGGAGATGGATTTAAGAAACATGTAATGAAAACCTCTGACTTTTACTATGACCTTCCTGCGGAGCTCATTGCGCAGGATCCATTGGAAGAACGCACATCGTCCCGCCTGTTCGTACTGAACAGGGGGGACGGTTCATTCACGCACGATTCTTTTTCGAACATCGGAAACTATCTGGAGGCGGGTGACTGCCTTGTCCTCAACAATACGAAGGTCATCCCCGCCCGCCTTTTAGGTGTGAAGGAGGACACTGGCGCCGCCGTTGAGATTTTATTATTAAAGAGGGCGGAAGAGAATACTGTTAATCCTGCTAACCATGCGGACGAAGAACAGACAGTGACTACTGATAGTGCAGGTGTGGCTGATACTGATCGGTTTCGGAAGAATCTCAGGAATAACTGCACGTGGGAGTGTCTGGTCAGACCCGGGAAGAAGCTGCGCAAAGGGGCACGAATTGTCTTCGGAAAGCTTCCCCTTGAGGAGGCAGCGAATACAAACCAAAACCTTCCCCCTCGGGGCGCACAAGGTCCGGGGGACCTTGGTTCTGCGCCGACCGGAGTGGAGCGTAGACAGGTGGCCCCGAAGGGGTCGGATGAGGGGTTCTTACTCACCGCCGAAATCACCGACATCCTCCCCGACGGCAACCGCCTCGTCCGATTCACCTACGACGGCATCTGGGAGGAGGTCCTGGACGCCTTGGGCGAGATGCCGCTTCCGCCTTACATCACCCATAAGCTGAAGGACAAAAACCGCTATCAGACGGTTTATGCGCGTATCGAGGGAAGCGCCGCCGCGCCCACCGCCGGCTTGCACTTCACCAATGAACTCTTAGAGTCGCTGCAGGAAAAGGGCATTCGCATTGCTTATGT
>JAFSRL010000235.1 GCA_017446125.1 Lachnospiraceae bacterium | reverse complement strand
TATAGGAAGGTATAATGTATACTATGTGTTCGCGGACAAGGGTAAATGAATTAACAGCATAATAGAGGACAAACCATGTGAGTCACTGTACCCGTCCCCCTGACTCACTCTTACCGCCGCACACAACACCCCAACCTTCGCGTGGGGATAGGTAAGACCCCCCTGGAAGAACACGGCGTACGGCGCACGCATGGGGCCGTCCGCGGAAAGCTCGATGGAGGAGCCGGACACAAAGGTGCCGCCCGCCATCACGACCTGGTCGCCGTAGCCCGCCATATCCGATGCCACCGGTGTCACATGCGCGTCCACCGGCGCCGCGGACTGAATCCCCTCGCAAAAGGCAAGGAGCTTTTCCGGCGTCTTCAACGTGATTGCCTGGATGATGTCATGTCGTTCCTCGTTCGACGAAGGCGAAACCGCGTACCCAAGCGTCTCAAACACGCGTGCGGCAAACAACGCCCCCTTCACCGCGTTTGCGGTCACCGTCGGGGACAAAAACAAGCCCTGATAAAAGGAAGGCAGAATCCCCAAAGACGCACCCACATCCTTTCCCATGCCAGGCGAGGTCAGATACGCGGCTGCGTTTTCAATCAGTTCCTTATTCCCCGCAAGATACCCGCCGCAGGGCGTGATGCCGCCGCCCGGGTTCTTGATGAGAGAACCGGCAATCAAATCCGCCCCCACATCCGTGGGCTCAATCACCTCCGTGAACTCCCCGTAGCAGTTGTCGACAAAACAGATGACGTCCGGCTGCCTCTCCTTAATATACGCAATCAGTTCCTTAATCGCGGAAACGGAAAACGACGGCCGTAAAGAGTAGCCGCGCGAGCGCTGAATGGTCACCATCTTGACCTTATTTTGGAGCACCTTGTCAATCGCGTCATAGTCGAAGGTGCCGTCTTCTTTTAAATCCGCCTGGCGGTACTGCACGTTATATTCGGCAAGCGAGCCTCTCGAAGCACGAATCCCGATGACCTCTTCCAAGGTGTCATAAGGAGCACCGGCCGCGCTAAAAAGCGTGTCGCCGGGACGTAAATTCCCGAACAACGCCGTTGCAATCGCGTGGGTTCCGCAGGTGATCTGTGGACGCACCAGCGCATCCTCCGTATGAAAGACACTTGCGTAAACAGCCTCCAGGGTATCGCGCCCCAAGTCGTTGTGTCCGTAGCCGGTCGTTCCCGTCATGTGCGCTTCCCCGACGTGATGCGCCTGCATTGCGCGCAATACCTTGAGCTGGTTCACCTCCGCGATTTCGTCAACCCTTTGAAACGCGTCCTGCAAATCCGCTTCCGCCTTTGCGGCAATTTCAAGCAGCTTGTTTGAAATCCCAAGGGCTTCATAGCTTTCCTTCAATTCATGCTTCATGGATCATCCTCAACATTGCTTCCAATATTTTTTTATCATCCCTGTCATAATCGCGTTTATCGATCATGGTGACATTCCGTTCTCTTGTATACCAGGTCAGTTGCCGTTTCGCAAAATGCCTGGTGTTGCGCTTGATGAGCTCTACCGCCTTTTCGAGTGGGTACGCACCGTTGAAATACGCTAACATCTCGCGATACCCAAGTCCCTGCATCGAGGTCATGTCTTCCCTGACGCCTTCTGCGATTAAGCGGCGCACCTCTTCCACAAGACCGTTTTCCATCATCGCGTCCACACGCGCATTGATGCGTTCATATAAGACCGCGCGGTCATCCGTCAAAACAAAGTAGTGAAAATCGTAGGGGGATTCCTTCTTCCGCTCCGCTTCATTATGTACGGAAATCTTCTTTCCCGTCTCACGGTAAAAGCTCAGGGCGCGGATCACACGCTTCACATTGTTGGGGTGAATCTGCGCAGCGGCATCCGGATCGATCGAGCGCAAGCGTTCATGCAGCTCCTTTACCGCGTCCTCACCACCGTTTTCCGCAAACAGCTCCAGCTCTTTACGGTACGCGTCATCGTCCTCTTTGTCAAAATCGATGTCATACAAAACCGCCTGGATATAGAATCCGGTGCCGCCCACCAGCATGGGGATACGTCCGTGCGCTTCAATTTCCTGTAACGCGTTCTTTGCCATCGACTGAAACAAAAAGACGTTAAACGGTTCCGTGGGTGATAAGACATCCACTAAATAATGCGGAATGCCATCCATGTCTTTTCGTTTGATCTTATCCGTCCCGATATCCATCCCGCGGTATACCTGCATCGAGTCCGCGGAAATAATCTCCGCATCAAGCGCATGCGCAAGCGCAATGGAAAGCTTCGTCTTCCCGACACCCGTGGGACCGGTCAGAACAATGAGTTTCTTTTTCTCCTGCATCCTTAATTCACAACTCTCTGAAACCGTTTGTCGAGCTCGTATTTGCTCATCGTAATGATCGTGGGACGTCCGTGCGGACAGTTGTACGGATTCTCAAGCGTCAGCAATTCGTCCAAGAGCGCCTCGATTTCCTCTTCATGCATCAGGGTGCTCCCCTTCACGCTTGCCTTGCACGCCATGGACGCAATCTTGTCCGTGATGACTTTAGGATCCGTCATCCCGCTCTCTTCCGAAAGCTCGTCCAGGATTGCAAGAAATAGTTCCCTTGCATTTGTGCTGCCGTATAAGTCAAGCGGAATTTCCCGGATTGCGTAATCGCTTCCGCCGAAGGGCTCGATGACAAACCCGAGGTCTTTGAAAAACGGCGCGTACAAACGAAAGAGCTCCGCTTCGGAGGATGTAAGCTGCGCAATTAATGGCGGGTTGATGCTCTGCGTCATCATCTCCCGGTTTCGGTAGCGCTTTAGGAACCGCTCGTAATTCACCTTTTCGTGTGCGGCATGCTGGTCGATCATATAAAGATTGTCTTTATACTCAAACAGCCAGTAGGTCTCAAATACCTGCCCGATGATCCGGAAGTGTCTGCGGCTTTCATCCGACAGCACCTTTTCCCGAACCGGTTCAGGCACAGCAGGAGGCTCTTTCATTGCTGAGCCCTGTCCGGAAGAAACCGCCTCCTCAAACAGGCTTTGCTGTGTCGCCTGTACGACCTTTGCGCGGTTTTCCTCAAAGGGCTGCGGTGCACGTTCCACGGAGCGCTTTTGCAAGAGCACGCCCGCGACCGTATCGGTATGCAGCGGAAACAGCCTGTCCGCCGCATGCTCGTCCGGAATCATTTCGTTTTGCTTCAATGTGGAAAACACGGCATCCGAAACAAAATCATACACCTGCGATGCATCATGAAATTTGATTTCCAGCTTCGCGGGATGCACATTTACGTCAATCGCATCCGGGGAAACACTTAAGTGAAGTACTGCAAACGGAAACTTATGCTGCATCAAATATTCCTTGTAGCCTTCCTCCAACGCCTTCTGCAGGACGCTGTTTTTGATGAAGCGTCCGTTGACAAAGAAGATTTCAAAGTTTCTTGTGGAACGGTTGAGCGTGGGCTCTCCCAGGTACCCCCAAAGCTTTAATCCTCCGTCTGTCGAAGCGGAAATCTCCCGTAAGGCCGCGGCGGTCTCCCGTCCGTAAATCCGGTGAATCAATTCCTTTAAATCGCCGTTTCCGGAGGTATGAAACTTCTCCTGACGGTTCTGGACAAAATGAAACGAAACATCCGGATGCGAAAACGCAAGCAGCTCCATCAGCTCCGCGACATAAGCGCCTTCGGTCTTGGGATGCTTTAAAAACTTCTTTCTTGCGGGAACATTGTAGAACAGGTTTCTGACAATGAT
>JAFSRL010000234.1 GCA_017446125.1 Lachnospiraceae bacterium | reverse complement strand
GGGTACAGTGACTCACTTTGTTTTAAAAAAGTGAGTCACTGTACCCGTCCCCCTGACTCATTATTTGAAACGAATGTTCCTTGACGAATTACCATTTATCAAGTAGGATAATACTTGGAGTTTTCTACAACATGTTGTGGTAGGGAGAGAAGTTTATGCCAAACGTTGCGGTTATCACAGATTCGAACAGCGGGATTAATCAGGCGGAGGCGGCACGTTTGGGCATCCATGTCGTGCCCATGCCGTTTACAATCAACGGGACGGATTATCTCGAGGACATCAACTTAACGCAGGAGGAATTTTACGAAAAGCTTTCCGACGGGGCGGATGTCAAGACGACGATGCCGGCGCCGGGTACGCTCCTTGATCTTTGGAACGAGGTCCTGAAAACGTATGACGAAATCGTTTATATTCCGATGTCGTCGGGGCTGTCGGGCTCGATGCAGGCGGCAAGGGTGCTGGCGGAGGATTTTGACGGACGTGTGGAGGTCGTCGACAACCAGCGTATTTCCGTCACGCAGCGCATGTCTGTCTTAGATGCGATGGCGCTTGCGGAAAAAGGAAAAAACGCGAAGGACATCCGGGAGCAGTTGGAGATTCACGGACTGCATTCGAGCATCTACATCATGGTCGATACCCTGCATTATTTAAAGAAGGGTGGCAGGCTCACCCCCGCGGTGGCGGCAATCGGTACGCTTTTGCACATCAAGCCGGTGTTACAGATTCAGGGCGAGCGGCTGGATGCCTTTGCGCGGGCGCGGACCGTTACGCAGGCAAAGAAAATCATTCTTGCCGCAATCGCGGATGATATCGAGACGCGGTTTGGCGGCATGGAGAAGGGAAACTTCGAGATTGCCGCTGCCTATACTTATGATACGGCGGGCGCTGCGGAATGGAAGAAGGAAATCGAAGCGCACTTCCCGGGGCATCACGTTCACATGGATCCTTTGTCGCTTTCGGTTGCCTGTCATATCGGCCCCGGGGCAATTGCTGCGACTGTGACAGAGCAGTTAGCGAGGTAGTTATTTGTTTTCGGCTTCGCCGGAAAAATAAGACGTAAGGAATCAGGAGTTTTATGGCACAGAATCAGGAGTATAATGCTTCGAGTATCACTGTTTTAGAGGGACTCGAGGCGGTCAGAATGCGTCCCGGTATGTACATCGGGAGTGTTTCCACGCGCGGTTTGAATCATTTGATTTATGAGATCGTTGACAATGCGGTCGACGAGCATCTTGCGGGCTTTTGCACCGAGGTGCGCGTGACGCTTGAGGAAGACGGCAGCGCGACGATTGACGACAACGGGCGCGGCATTCCCGTCGAGATGCATGAGATGGGCGTGAGTGCGGAGCGTGTGGTCTTTACGACGCTGCATGCCGGCGGAAAGTTTGACAATACGGTGTACAAGACCTCCGGCGGTTTGCACGGTGTGGGTTCGAGTGTTGTCAATGCGCTCGCGAAGCAGATGACGGTGCGCGTGCGCAAGGACGGCAATGTTTACGAGGACACCTATGAGCGCGGTGTGCCCACGACCAAGCTCGTCAAGGGATTGTTACCGGTTGTGGGCAAGGCGAAGAACTCCGGCACGTGGGTAAACTTTACGCCGGACGACACCATTTTCGACAAGACCAGGTTCAAGGAGGACGACATCAAGAGCCGCCTGCACGAGACCTGTTATCTGAATCCGAACCTCACGATTCTGTATGAGGACAAACGCAAGGGCACCGAGGAGAAGATTAAGTTCCATGAGCCGGACGGATTGATTGGTTTCGTCAAGGAGATGAATAAGTCCTCGCAGCCTGTGCATGACGTTGTGTATTTCAAGGGAGGTGCGGATAACATCGAGGTCGAGATTGCCTTCCAGTATGTGAACGAGTTTAAGGAAGACATCCTTGGTTTTTGTAACTGCATTTACAATGCGGAGGGCGGCACGCACATCACGGGCTTTAAATCGATGTTCACGAACGTGATCAACAACTACGCACGCGAGCTTAACATCTTAAAGGACAAGGACGCGAACTTCACGGGCGCTGATGTGCGTAACGGTATGACCGCCGTGGTGTCCTTAAAGCATCCCGATCCCAGGTTCGAAGGACAGACAAAGACCAAGCTGGATAACCAGGACGCTGCGAAGATTGTTTCGAAGGTCACGGGCGATGAAATCACACGGTACTTTGACCGCAATCTGGAGGTCTTAAAGGGCGTCATCGCGTGCGCCGAAAAGAGCGCGAAAATCCGGAAGTCGGAAGAAAAAGCGAAGACCAATCTGCTCTCGAAGCAGAAGTATTCGTTTGACTCAAACGGCAAGCTTGCAAACTGCATTTCGAAGGAAGCGGAGAAGTGTGAGATTTTCATCGTCGAGGGTGATTCCGCAGGCGGCAGCGCAAAGATGGCGCGTGACAGAATGTATCAGGCGATTCTTCCGATTCGCGGAAAGATTTTGAATGTCGAGAAGGCATCGATGGATAAGGTGCTTGCGAATCAGGAAATCAAGGCGATGATCAACGCCTTCGGCTGCGGCTTTTCCGAGGGCTATGGAAATGACTTTGATATTTCGAAGTTAAAGTACGACAAGATTATTATTATGGCGGATGCGGACGTGGACGGTGCGCACATTGCGACGCTGCTGCTGACGCTCTTTTACCGCTTCATGCCGGAGCTTATTTTGCAGGGGCATGTCTATATCGCGATGCCGCCGTTGTATAAGGCAATTCCGAAGAAGGGCAAGGAGGAATACCTCTATGACGACAAGGCGCTTGCCGCCTATCGCAAGAAGCATGACGGGTCTTCCTTCACCCTGCAGCGTTATAAGGGTCTTGGTGAGATGGACGCGGAGCAGCTCTGGGAAACGACGCTTGACCCGAATGCCAGAATGTTGAAGTCCGTTGCGATTGAGGATGCGAGACAGGCGAGTGCGATGACGGAGCTTCTGATGGGGACGGACGTGCCGCCGCGCCGCGCGTTTATTCATGAGTTTGCGACGGAAGCGGAAATCGATACGTAAGTTTTAGAAAGAGGTTTTTAGATAATGAACGACGTTATTCGTGTTGAATACAGCGACGTGATGCAGAAATCCTACATCGACTATGCGATGAGTGTCATCGTATCGCGTGCCCTGCCTGACGTGCGGGACGGCTTGAAGCCCGTACAGCGCAGGACGCTCTATGATATGTATGAGCTGGGCATCCGCTATGACAGACCGTATCGAAAGAGCGCCCGTATTGTCGGTGATACGATGGGTAAGTATCACCCGCACGGCGATTCTTCCATTTATGATGCGCTGGTTGTCATGGCGCAGGACTTCAAGAAGAGCCTTCCTTTGGTGGACGGGCACGGCAACTTCGGCACCATCGAGGGAGACGGTGCGGCTGCGATGCGTTACACGGAGGCGAGACTCTCCCGTGTTGCGCAGGAAAACTTCCTTGCGGATCTGGATAAGGATGTCGTGGACTTTGTTCCGAACTTTGATGAGACGGAGAAGGAGCCGAGTGTGCTTCCGGTCAAGATTCCGCACTTCCTTGTGAACGGATCTGAGGGCATCGCGGTCGGTATGGCGACGAGTACACCGCCGCACAATCTTGCGGAGGTCATCGATGCAGAGGTTGCGCTCTTGCAGGATCCTTCGATTTCGAATAAAAAGCTCATGAAGTATGTCAAGGGACCGGACTTCCCGACCGGCGGCATCGTCATCAATAAGGACGATTTGCTTGACATCTATGAGACCGGCGCCGGAAAAATCCGCCTGCGCGGCAAGGTCACGACGGAGAAGGGGAAAAACGGACACATCCTTCTGGTGGTGACGGAGATTCCTTATACGATGATTGGCGCGGGCATCGGGAAGTTTTTGAGTGATGTCGCGACACTGCAGGAAAACAAGATCACCAATGACGTCATCGACATCTCAAACCAGTCCTCGAAGGAAGGGACGCGCATCGTCATTGAATTAAAAAAGGATGCGGATGTCGAGAACTTCACGAACCTTCTTTATAAGAAGACGAAGTTAGAGGACACCTTCGGTGTCAACATGCTTGCCATCGACAAGGGACGTCCCGAGACGATGAGCTTGAAGGACATCCTGCAGGCGTCGATTGATTTTCAGTTTGAGGTCGCGACCAGAAAGTACACGACGCTTCTGCGCAAGGAGCAGGAACGCAAGGAGGTCCAGGAAGGTCTCATCAAGGCGACCAACGTCATCGATTTGATTATTGAAATCTTACGCGGTTCCACCGACCGCGCCATGGCAAAAAACTGCCTTGTTCACGGCGAGACGAAGGGCATCAAGTTTAAGTCAAACGCCTCGAAGGCGATGGCGGCGCAGCTCATGTTTACGGAGCGCCAGGCGGACGCGATTCTTGAGATGCGTCTGTATAAACTGATCGGGTTGGAGCTTGAAGCGCTTGTAAAGGAGCATGAGCAGACCGTCGCGAACATCTACCGTTACGAGGACATTTTGGAAGAGAAGTCCTCGATGGCTGCCGTGATTGAAAACGAGTTGAAGGAAATCAAAAAGCTCTATGCGGTGAAGCGCCGCACGGAAATTGACAACAAGGAAGAAGCTGTCTTTGAGGTCAAGGCGCCGGAGGAGATGGATGTCGCGTTCATCATGGACCGCTTCGGCTACGCCAAGACGATTGACGTAACGACCTACGAAAAGAACATGGAGGCGGTCATCAATGACTTCCGCTATCATTTTGTGATTAAGAACACGGGTAAGATTTGTATCTTCACGGATACGGGCGAGCTGCACACCTTAAAAGCACAGGACTTGCCGCAGGGAAAGCTGCGTGACAAGGGCATACCCATCGACAATGTCTCCAACTTCAATTCTACGAAGGAGCGGATTGTGCTTGCGACCTCGCAGTCGGAGTTAAACCTCTACCGCATGGTCTTTGTCACCGCGCAGTCGATGATTAAGGTGGTCGACGGCGGCGAGTTTGACGTGATGAAGCGGACCGTCGCGGCGACGAAGCTCTTAGACGATGACGAGGTCGTCTATGTGTCCGTTCTGCACGGCGAGCAGACCGTTGCCCTTGTGACGAAGGAAGGGATGGCGCTAAGGTTCCCCGTGGAGACGATTCCGGAGAAAAAGAAAACGGCTGTGGGAGTCCGCGGCATGAAGCTTGGAAAGGGTGACGCGGTTGAGGCAGCTTACCTGATGACGGAGGTCACCCCCTTCAAGGTTGCGCGCGGCGATAGGCAGGTTGATCTGTCGAAGGTGAAGATTTCGAACCGTGACGGAAAGGGAAGCAAGCTGAAGTGAGAGTGATTGCGGGCAGCGCAAGGCGCCTTTTATTGAAAACGCCCAAGGGCAACGATACGAGACCGACACAGGACAGGATCAAGGAGACCCTCTTCAACATCCTGCAAAATGATGTGCCGGGCGCCATCTTCATTGATTTGTTTTGCGGCTCGGGCGGCATCGGGATTGAGGCGCTTTCCCGCGGCGCAAGACGCTGCTATTTTGTCGAAAACGCGCAGGAGGCGTACAACTGTCTCTTGGAGAACCTGCACACGACACACCTTGAACCCAAGGCAAAGGTCTTGAAGCAGGATGCCGTGATGGCATTGAGCGCAATCCGGGAAGAGGAGGCGGACATTGTGTTTTTGGATCCGCCGTACGAGAATGCGCAATACGAACGCGTTTTGCAGGCGCTTTTATCGCAGCCCTATATCACACCGTATACGATGATCATTGCGGAAGCACCGCTTTCGGAAGACTTTTCGTTCGCCGAAGATTTGGGCTATGAGATCACCAGAGAAAAGGAATACAAGAACAATAAACATATCTTTTTGCGCAGAAAGCCCTTAGGCGAAGGCGCGTAAGGAGGCAACATGCATAAGGCGGTTTACCCCGGCAGCTTCGATCCTTTGACCTACGGACACTTGGACATCATCAAGCGTGCGTCGGATATTTTCGATGAGCTTACGGTTCTGGTCATTCGCAATTCCGCGAAGAAATCTCTTTTCACGGTGGAAGAACGTGTTGAGATGATTGAAAAGACCTTGAAGAAACGCGGCCTGGAGCATGTGAAGGTGGATACCTATGAGGGGTTAACGCTGGATTACTGCGCCGCGCATGACATCGGGGTTTCCATCCGCGGACTGCGCGCGATTACGGATTTCGAATACGAGCTTCAGATTGCCCAGACCAATACCGTTTTTTCCAAGGGGAAGCTGGAAACCGTCTTTTTGACCACCGGTTTGAAATATGCGTATCTTTCGAGTACGATAGTAAAAGAGATTGCTTCTTATCATGGGGACGTGAGTGTATGCGTTCCGCGTTCGATTGAAAAGAAACTGATGGAAAAATACGGGTATGAGACAAAACAGCATGAGGAGTAGGGTATGAGCAGCCGGATTGAAGAAACCATTGATGAAATCGAGGTATTTATTGACGAGTGTAAGCCTTCCGCCTTTTCGCACGAAAAGATCATTGTGCAGAAGAGTGAGATGGAGGCGTTGATTCGTAAGCTGAGGGCGAACACGCCGGACGAGATTAAGCGCTACGAAAAGATGCTCGAAAACAAGGACGCCATTTTGGCGGATGCGCGGGCGAAGGCAAAGGCGTTGATCGATGAGGCGACGATTCATACGAATGAATTGATCAACGAGCATGAAATCAAGCGGCAGGCGTACGAGCAGGCAAACGAGGTCGTGACCACCGCCGCAAAGCAGGCGCAGGAAATTTTAGATAAAGCAACGGCGGACGCCAATGAGATGACGGCTTCCGCGGTGCGCTACACGGATGATTTGCTTGCGAAGGTGGAGGACATCGTGACAAGGTCCTTAGATGCCGCCGGGGTACATCACAACAATTTCACGAAGGATATGCTGATGTATCAGGAGCTCATCAAGTCGAACCGTCAGGATCTGATCGGAGCGCAGGATGTGAAGGATGAAACACCGAAGGCGCCTGAGGGTGAAGTGGTCCAGCCCAAGGAATATAAGCCGGTAAAAGAAGCGCCCGTTATTCGTGTTGCGGAAGGCGTGGAAGAGGATCCGTTGCAGTTGATCCTTTAATCATTACAACAAGAGGTAAGAATGAGAAAGATAACGCGTATTATTTCAATATTGCTGTGTTTCCTGATTTTTAGCGGAAATATGCCCTTTGTAGACTCTTCGGCGACCGCCGTTGCGGTGAAAAAGTCTTCCGATAACGTGGTCGTTGTGATCGATCCCGGCCACGGCGGGGTGGGTGGCACGAATGAAGGCGCCATGTATCACGGCTACATTGAAAAACAGTTGACGCTGGCGACCGCTGCCGCGATGAAGCAGACGCTTGAGCAGTTTGAAGGTGTCACGGTGTACCTGACCAGGAACACGGACGTCGCGATGTCGCTTGCGGACCGTGCGCAGTTTGCAAAAAATGTGAATGCGGACTTTTTGTTCAGCCTTCATTATAATGCTTCGCCGGAGCACAACATCTACGGTTCGGAGGTGTGGATTCCCTCCCGCGGAAATCTGTATGCGAAGGGGTATCAGTTCGGAACCATTATGACCGCGGAGCTGGGCGTGCTGGGATTATACCAGCGCGGAATCAAGACGAAGGTGGGCTCCAAGGGCGATTACTACGGCATCATCCGGAATTGCACCCTGCGCGGAATTCCGAGTGTCATCATCGAGCACTGCCATCTCGACCACGGTGTGGACCTGCAGTTTATGAGGGGAAACAATCCCTTGATGCAGTTCGGTTACGCGGATGCGATTGCTGTTGCGAAGTATTTCGGACTGCGCTCTGCTTCGCTGGGACTCGATTTTTCCGATTACAAGAAAGTATCTGTGGCCGCGCCGAAAAATGCGATTCCACACGATACAACGCCGCCCGAAGTATGCACGGCTGTGAAGAAAAGCTACCATGCAGGAACAAGGACGCTGGTATTGAATTGTACCGCCTCCGATGCTGGTTCGCCCATTCTGTATTATGCGGTCAGCTTTAACGGCGGCGCTACTTATTCCGTTCTGATGCCGTGGAACCGCTTTGCGCAGAATGCGGACATTACGGTCAAGGTGCCGGACGGGGCAAGTCATGTCATCTTCAGGGCCTATAACCAGTACGATGAGTTTACGGACGCGGCTCCGGTATTAGTCAATTAAAGGAGAAGTACGTTTGAAGAAGGAAGCACGTTTCAAGGGAGAGTTCGGTTATCTTGCATATAAGAAGAAACAGACACTGATTCGCTCCCTGGTGTTTTTGGGCGTGACACTTCTCATATTTGTTTCCGGTCTATTGATCTACGGCTCCAATCAGAATTATTTCAGCATCTTTGCAGCGCTGTTTTGCATTCCGACCGGTGTGAGCCTGGTCAATATGATTATGTTCAAAAGAGCCACAGAATGCACGGATGAGTTACATCGCACGATAGAACCGCATGCCGGCGGGTTGCTGCTTTTATATGACCTTTATATGACCGCATACGAAACAAACTTTCCTGTTTTGTGCGCAACCGTCTTAAACAACAAGGTCTTGTGTCTGCTGGACGGTGACGGTACCAAAAACGCTGCCTGTGAGACGCACATCCGGGAGATTTTAACACAGAACGGCTTTGAAGGCTTCATCGTAACCATCTGCAATGACGTACATGTTTTCTGTGAAGGTCTGGATGAACTGGAACAATTGCGGGCCGGGTCGGGTGCAAATCCGGTGGAAGAGGAGGCTGCCTGGGTTGCGGGCACGAAGCAAACCGTCCCCGGTATCCTGATGTCCATCTCTTTATAAGGTGCTTGATGTCACTGTTGCCATAGTGAAAGTTACAACGAATGAAGGAAATTTGTATCGGCAAGAATGAATCCGGAAAACGTCTGGACAGTTTTTTGAACGGATATCTGTCCGGTGCGACACCAGGTTTTCTTTATAAAATGCTGCGGAAAAAGAACATCACCTTAAATGATCGCAAAGCGGACGGGAAAGAGCGCCTTGTGAAAGGAGATGTTGTCAGGATTTATTTTGCCGATGAAACACTTTCAAAGTTTATCAATCCGAAATTCAAAAACGCGTTAAACGTCGATTTCAGCGATTTTAATAAAATTGGCGACGATTATGCCCTTGCATACAAAAAAATCGAAAATAGGGGCAATATAGAGATTCTTTTTGAAAACGACGATTTGATTGTTTTAAATAAGCCGGCCGGGATTCTTTCGCAGAAATCAAAGTCAGACGACCTTAGCATCAATGATTGGCTGATCGGATATTTAATAAATTCATGTAAAATAACACCTGAGCAGCTTATGACCTATCGACCCGCCGTTGTCAACCGCCTGGACCGGAACACCTCCGGGGTCATGCTGTGTGCCTGCAGCCTATTGAGTGCACGTGTGTTATCCAAAGCGTTGAGAGAGCATCAAATCCGGAAATTTTATCGCTGTGTTGTTTACGGGAAATACAATGCCGATGCGGTGTTACGCGGGTTCATGACGAAAGATAGCAGTAAGAATGTTAATGTGTTTCGAACCAAAAATTCCGGCTCTGAAAGGGCAAAATATTCCGAGACCAAAGTGGAGCTTTTGGATTATAATAACGCACTTGATGTTTCTTTGCTTGAAATAGAACTTGTTACCGGCAGATCGCACCAGATTCGTTCTTCGCTTTGCGCTGCCGGCTTTCCGATTCTTGGAGATTTGAAATATTTTGGCGATAAAAATAACAAGGAGCTATTAAAAAAATACAATATCAGTCATCAGTTGTTACACGCTGTACGCATTGAATTTCCAGAGGATTTCGAGGATGGCGGCATGGGTGTTAGCGGGCGATATTTCGAGGCGCCGGATATGTTTCCGCCGCTATTTTAAGGACGAAATTGATTCGTTTTTGATGATATGATTCGATTTTCGTCCGATATTTCTTAAAAATTGTAACATAGTGTTTATATTTTAATAATTTGCAGTATTTTGCATAGATATGCTATAAAGGTATGTTCGAAAAATATCGGCTGAATTCTTAATTTTTGGAGGAAATAGCAGTAATACCATGGCAACCTGGAAGTCAAGAGGCTTAAGAGGGTCAACGCTCGAAGAAATGGTCAATCGTACCAATGATCATTACAACGAAATGGGTCTTGCACTGATTCAAAAAGTGCCCACACCCATCACGCCCATCAATATCGATCAGGAATCCAGACATATCACCCTTGCGTATTTCGATCAGAAATCGACGGTCGACTACATCGGAGCGGTGCAGGGGATTCCGGTTTGTTTCGACGCGAAGGAATGTGCGGTCGACACTTTCGCCCTTCAGAACATTCATCCCCACCAGATGGTCTTCATGGAACGATTTGAAAAACAGGAGGGTGTTGCCTTCTTTTTGATTTATTACACATCAAAGGATATTTTTTACTATCTGCCGTTTCGGCATTTGAAGGTGTTCTGGGACCGGATGGAGACAGGCGGCCGCAAAAGCTTCCGGTTTGAGGAGCTGGACTTAAAGTTTTGTATCAATCCTCACGGGGAGGTTTTGATCCCGTACCTGGATGCCTTGCAGAAGGACCTGGATGACAGGTCGTGATTTCTTCCTATAAACTGTTGACATTCATCTTGATTTCTTTTATAATTTAATTCATTAGCATGGTAAAGTGATAGCGAGATAAAGTATGAGTAAAGAATTATTACACACAACCGAAGGTGTCCGTGATTTCTACGGCGCGGAATTTGCCTCCAGACAGGTCATTGAAGATCGCATCATCACACAGATGCAGCGCTTCGGGTACGAAGGCGTCGACACACCGACCTTTGAGTATTTTGACCTTTTTGCCGGAGAGCTGTCGCAGGCAAGCTCCAAGGATCTCTACAAATTCTTTGATAAAGAAGGGGAGACGCTGGTGTTGCGACCGGACCTCACGCCCTCGATGGCGCGGTGCGTCAGCAAGTATTTCTTAAAGCCGGGCATACCCGTGAGAGTCCGTTATTCCGGAAAGACCTTCATGAACACGTCTTCCTTACAGGGCAAGCTCAATGAGTACACCCAGACCGGTGCGGAGCTCTACAACGACGGAAGTGTTTATGCGGATGCGGAAATGATTGCTTTGATGACGGAATGCATCAGGGCGTGCGGATTGACGGAATTTCAGATTAGCATCGGTAACGCCGGTTACTTCAAGGGCTTGTGCGCGGAAGCGGGACTGGATGAAACAACGGAAACGGAATTAAAGGAACAGATTGCCGCCAAGAATTATTTTGCCGCGGAAGAATGCCTTTCCAAAAGTACCGTCAGCGCGGAGCACAAGGCGCTGTTACTCAAGGTCTCAACCTTCTTAAAATCAGAAGAAGACCTTGTGGGTGCGCAAAATGCGGTTTCGAACGCGGAGTCAAAAGAAGCGCTTAAGCGTCTCATCGCCTTAAACCGGGTATTAAAGATGTATGAAGTCGATCAGTACGTTTCGTTTGATTTAGGCATGCTGAACCGCTACAATTATTATACCGGCG
This sequence comes from Lachnospiraceae bacterium, assembly GCA_017446125.1. Taxonomy (GTDB): domain Bacteria; phylum Bacillota; class Clostridia; order Lachnospirales; family Lachnospiraceae; genus Butyrivibrio. The sequence continues at coordinate 428 of JAFSRL010000234.1, read as the reverse complement.
TCATTTTCAAGGCGTACACCTACGGCGTCGGTGATGCGATTGCTTCGGGCGGAAGATATGATGCATTGCTTGAGAAATTTGGCAAGGAAGCGCCCGCCATCGGATTTGTCATTCTGTTGGATGATTTGATGAACGCCTTATACCGGCAGAAGATATCGGTCGAGATTCCAAAGGGCGCAGCGGTCATCAGTGAGGATGCGTCTTCGGCGGACGCCGCAATCAAGGAAACCATGAGGAAAAGACGCGCGGGTGAGGCAATCGCCCTGCAGATTAAGGCATAACGGAGTTTGGATGAAGGATTTGACCTTTGCCCTTTGTAAGGGGCGGCTTGCAAAAAAAAGTATGGAACTGCTTGCGAAATGCGGCATCACCTGCGAGGAGATGAACGATAAGGATTCGAGAAAGCTCATCTTTCGTGATGATGATTC
>JAFSRL010000233.1 GCA_017446125.1 Lachnospiraceae bacterium | reverse complement strand
TTTGTCTTCTCATACAGGTCGACAAAGCTGATCACGCAGCGGTGCGTGCTGCCCGCAAGCGCATTGGCCATCTTCTCGAACACGATCAGGTGATGCGCCAGCGTGTACTTGCGATTGATGATGATGGGATCATAGCGCCACGTCGTCGCGTAGGGCCCCACGATCTGCGCAAGGCGGTTAAACGAATCGATCACCGTTTCCTTTGGCGGCACGTTCGGTTCGATGTCCTTGCCGTAGGGCGTGATCGTGACCTGCCAGAACTGACGGAAGGCCGCAAGCTCTTCCATGCGCTCGAGCATCGGCTCCGGGTTCTTGGTACAGAACACCATGCAGTCGATGAGCTCGGGATCCAGCAGATACTTCGTCACCTGTGTCGCGTCGTACGGATTTCGTACGAGGCAGTATCCCTCCTGTATGCGGTTGAAAAACCATTCACTGTAAAACGCAGGAATATCCGTCCTGCTGCCGGTATTAAGGATCAACGTATCTTCCTCCAACATGTACTCTGATGGAATCTCGTGTACGAGATTCCCCGTGCCATGCGAGTATTTTCTTTCCTTGCTCGCATGTGCACATTTTTGTCGCGGGCGCTTCTTTAGAAGCGGCCGTGGCTTCCACCGCCGCCTGTACGTCTGAATGTCCCCGATGAACTCATCGGCGGGCGGTGTGTGGGCCGGTAGGTGTGTGTGGGCCTGGGCCTCGATGAGGTTCCTCCCATGCCGCCCGGTCGCGAAGACGAGGAATTGCTCACCGCCACCGCGATCGGTGTCTTAATGATGTTGTTGTTTAAAAACGTATCCGTCTGCTGCAGCGTGCCCGCAAGCGAGCTCTGCACGAGGTAGGACCGCGCACCCGAGGCGCGGTACACGGACTTGTTGCCGCGCTTCATCGCGGAAACGCTGGCGCCGCTGATGCCGAAGCTGCCAAGGAGCGACATCAGAATGCCGGTCACGGAGATGCCCGGTTTCTCGACCGGCAGATGGGACTGCATCAGCTCGGACGCATCCTCTTCTCCGGTGCCGGGTTGTGCGGCAGCCACGCCGCCCTCCTCATACAGTTTTAAATAATGCTCGATGTCATCCGCATAGAGCATGAAGGCATCGTTGAAGTATCCGGCGCTTAAGTAATCGATGACATCCTCATAGATGATCTCCTGCGCTTCATCGTCAAGTGCCTCCACGCACTTGCCCTGCAGGTAGAGATCCCAGGTCCTGTGCCCCATGCCGATCGTATAAAGCGCACCGTCCGCGCCGTAGCCCGCGCTCTCATAGTACTCCGCGCAGAAGGCGTCGAACTGAGCGTCAAGCACATCCGCTTCTGTCGTGTAAATCGCGACATCACATGCGTGCGCAAAAGAGATCGCGCGCAAGCGGGACGCGAGCTGCGTTTCCTCCTCATCGGTCAAAAGGTCCGCGTCGTCGCGCACGTAGTAGCTGTCATCCGATGCCGCCCGTGTCGTCAGGACACAGGGCGTCATAGCAAGCAGCAACAGGGTGCAGGCCGCGGTGATCATCCGTATCATGTTTTCTCTCATCCTCCGCATGCGCACACCTCACAAGAAAAACGAGATCGCAAGTCCGATCACAAAGAGCACCGCGGCAATCGAAAAGAAATACCGCGTCGCCATCCCGTTGTCCGTCGGCAGGTCGCCGATAAAGTTGCCGCTTTGTCCGTTCATCGCAAAGAGATACCGCGTCCCGTTCCAGGTCGTGTTCAAGAGCCACACCGGATACAGCGCGTAGCTGTGATTGAATTCCTTTAAGTCATACCTGGCATCCTTGAGCTCGACCGTCGCGTAACCGGAGACCGTGGACTGCATGGCCTGTGTCGCCGATTGCGTGATGCGTTCTTTGGCACGCGCCGCACTCTCTTCCATGTTCACGTCGTAGCGGTTTGCCAGAAAGCCCGCGAGGTAGCCGGTGTTGAAGGGCTTTTTCTTAGTCGTGTCAAAAGGCTCAAGGGACTCCATGAGTTCATCCGCCATGTCGCGGGAACCGTCGACCGGCACGCCCTCAAAGGAGAGCTGCGCGCGGCGGCTGACATCAAAGTCACTCGTCTCCTGATACCGGAACTGATTGTCATTCCAGCTCTTCGTCTTCGTACACTTGCACAGAAGCCTCGCGTCCACCGTTGCATCAAAGAGCCAGAACGGTACGTAGACCCCGCGGATCTCGTCGATGTGGCTCTCCTCGAAAAACATCTTCGGCACGAGCTTCTTGCTCTTGATGTGGTTGCGGTAGGCAGCCTTGGCATCCTCGACGGTCGTCGCAAAGGGCAGGACGTAGTCGGGCTTCAGGTCGCCCGCGAACTGTTCCTTCATGACGACGTTGTTGCCGCAGAAGGGACACTTCGTCGAAGCGTCGGTTTCAGATCCCACGATCTCGCCCGCGCACTCCTTGCAGACATAGACGAAGAGGCCGTCGGTTTCGCCTTTCGCCCACTCGCCTCCGGGCTCAGACGTTTCCGCCTCCGGCTCCTCATCCGCCTTGTATGCCTCGACCTCCATCTCCGTGTCACAGTACAGACACTTTAACTTGCCGGTCGCTGCATTGAATTCCATCGTCCCGCCGCAGGCAGGACAGATATAGTCTTTTAATGCCATCTCATCGTCCCGTCAGGTCTTATGCTCTGGGCTTGCCGCAGTTCGGGCAGAAGTTCCCTTCGTTGACCGCGCCGCAGGAGCAGGTCCAGCTGGCGTTCGGTCTGGGCTTACCGCAGTTCGAGCAGAAGTTGCCGTTATTGGTCGAACCGCATTCACAGGTCCATGCGCCCGGTGCCGCCATCTGCGGTGCCGGCTGTGCAGGCTGCTGCTGTGCGGGATTCTGCTGACCCATCGCGAAAAGGGATGCCGCATTGGCCCCGCCCGCGTTACTCGCCATGTTCATGCCTGCGAACGCCATCATCGGGCCCGCACTCTCATTGGCGGCCGCCGACTGCATCGCCTGGGCCTGGGCGCCGACGAGCTGCGCAGCCGCCATGTTCGGGTCGCGCATCGTCGCGTTCATCTGCAGTTCCTTGATGCGGGCTTCGTCTTCCTCGCTCGCCTTGATCGAGTTGAAGGTGATGCCGGTCAGGGTCAGGCCGTATTTTTCTCCCCAGCTCTTGGTCAGAAGGTTGTTTAGGATGTCGCGCAGTTCGGTCGCATGCGCGGGCACCGCGGAGTAGCGCACGCCCTGTTCGGAGATCTGCGCAAAGGCCGGCTGCAGCTCGGTCAACAGCTCCGCCTTCAGCTGGTCCGTAATCTCGTCGCGGCTGAAAGTGTCGCGGATGTTGCCCGCGTACTGCTTGTAGAAGAGGATCGGATCCGTCATCTGGAACTCATAGGTTCCGTTGCAGCGGATCGCGATGTCCACGTCGAGTCCGATGTTGCGGTCGACCACGCGGAACGGCACGGGTGCCGGTGTGCCGTACTTGTTGTCATAGATGCGCTTGGTGTT
>JAFSRL010000232.1 GCA_017446125.1 Lachnospiraceae bacterium | reverse complement strand
TCAGTTCTTTCAGCGTGTCCAGACTGGGGAACTGATACATGATTGGCTGTGTAGAGCAGCCAAGGAAGGCGGCAAGGTTTCTGACAGTCAGATAATTATGACCTCTTTCCTGAATCAGCCGGAAGGCTCCTTCGATAATTGCTTCTTTTGTTGTCGTTGGTTTTTTCGGCATCAAAGTCACCTCATAATACTATAACAATTGTTATAATACAAAAGTTTGGCTCTGTTGTCAATAACAGAAAGCGTTTTGATATGATAAAATAAAAGAAGCGACGACAGACTGATTCAGGAGTTGAACACAGGAAAGGAGACCGTCATGAAGTTTGATGAGTTAGTGGCAACAGTCAGGGAACGAGCGCAGAAGACAGATGTATCAAATGTTGATTTTCTTGCGGTACAGATCAACATCACGGGAAAGACGCCCGGCGTGTTCTATGTTGAGGTCAAGGATCATCAGGTGAATGTGGAACCGTATGACTACCATGACCGCAACTGCGCCATCACCATGAGTATGACGGACTTCAAAAAGATGATGGACGGCAAGCTTGATCCGATGATTGCCTTTGGGACTGGCAAGCTGAAGGTGGACGGAGATCTGGGCAAGGCCGCGGAGTTTGCGAAGCTGATTAAGTAATTATAAAAGTGTTTTCTGACTGCGAGAATGCTTCACGCATCAGAGTGATTTTGTGCTCGGGAATACCGTGTTGCTTTGCGATTTTTTTCCAATTATTCCGGATGACTTGCTGTATTTCTTTTGCGCGTTCGGTCGCGTCGTTGCGGTTCAGCCGGAAGTAAGCCGCAGCATCCAATGCCGCTCGGATATCACGCTTGTGCACCCCGCCGATGGATAACTCCATGTCATCCCGGTCATAGGCGGGGTTGACATCAAAAGAGGGAGAGAGGCACCATCCGTTACCAGCAAGCAGAAATGCGTGATTGCGCAGGTGATTGTCTGCATTACCGGTACAGATATGAAAAACAGCGCGGGACCATAATTCCCGCAAATCCTTTTCGGCTTCCGCGCCGCTTTGCTCCAGCAAACCGGCCATGTCAATATAATCATAGCTTTCCGTGGCACGGTCGGTTGCACCGAGTAAGGTCATCGCGGAAGCCATTTGAATTCTTTTTATTCCATCTCGGTCGAATCGTTTGATAAAGAAAGTATCTCCCGTTTCCGAGAGGCGCATACACCCGGCCTCGGGGACCTGAATCCCGACCATTTTGGAAAGCGTATGTAGCACCAGTTCCCACGCACCGGTATTGACCTCGTCGTTTACAGACGGAAACTTTGCAATCCAGAGACTGCCGTCTTCTCCTTTGACATTGGCCTTTGGCCTTGCGCCGCCCAAAGAAGATCCGGGCTCAATCAGATCACGCAACCATTTTGTTCCCGTAGGATCATTGTCTTTTTCCAGCTCCAACGAAGCCTGTTCCAACTCGCGCAGCCGGTGCATGGGGGGGATAGAAGTTTTATCTCCGGCTGCAATGAACATGCCACTTTCAGGGTTGCGAAATTGCAATGCGCCCATCCGGCCTTCGTCGTGCACACCAAGGATGTAGTCACTTTCGGCGAGCCTGCGTACCGGGCGGTTTTCGACTGCGGCCTCCATACGCTCACGCCGGTCCATCAGTTTTCTGCCCCAGCGGTCGGGAGCGGAATCTGATAGAAAACCGAAACATGATTTATCCTCGGGAGGGTACTGCCTTCCGGAAACGGGATACAGATCTGGGTCTATTCTGACATCAGGGTGTGTCCGCAACCATTCCGGAGAATAGGAAAAAGAAATTACTTCTTTCCCCCTGGCGGATGTAATATCGCACACACCGATTGTTGGGCAATCCGAAAGCCAGGAAGCCACCACCTCAAACTGTTTCATTTACGTCGTCCTTTCTCAAGCAGTTCAGCGTCCTGTAAAAAGTGACCGAGTGCATCGTCTTTCGCTAAGAGTGTGATGTCCTCCGGCAGGCCGATGGCAGCAAGCACTTTGGCATAGATGCCGATCGCCACGCCGGCATCCCCTTTTTCTACCTTCCATAAGGTCGCGCGGCTGATTCCGGCGCGCTCCGCGATCAGTTTCACGGAGTATTTGCGCCTGAGTCTCGCAAGCCGGATCTGTTCGCCCATGGCGGTCAGATTACGCGCTACGGCCGGTGGTATCGCCACTTTTTTTGGTTTTGCTGTTGAGCTGTTCATGTATATTATTATAGACGGTTATTTAAATTATGTCAATTTTAATTACTAAGACTTAAGATGACAAAGGGGACGGTTCTGAGATGTCACCTTGAAAAACAGGTGACATTCAGAACCGTCCCCTTTGTCATCCGATGTGAATCATAGGATAATTTTCTTCTTGCTTTACCGCGCTGAATTGTGTATGATAGTAGAAGCGTTTTTGTAAGTTTGAAAGGGGATAAGTTATGGTATTGTTTGCAGAAGCCGCAGGAGCAGGCGGCGCGTTGGGCGGAAGTTATTTCATCGTTCTGATCGGTATGCTGGTGGTGATGTATTTCATCATGATTGTACCGCAGCGAAAGGAGCAGAAGAAGAAGGCGCAGCTTTTGGCGGCGATGGCGATCGGGGACAGTGTTCGTACAGCGTCCGGCATGATCGGCACCATCATTGATATTTCCGACAACATGGTGATTGTCGAGTTTGGAAATAACAAAAACTGCCGGATCCCGATGATTAAGGAAGCAATCACGGAAGTCGAAAAGCCGCAGGATGCGGTCGCGAAAACAACGAGCACCGCTGCGACGGAAGAAAAGCAGGAAAAGAAGTTCAAGCTTTTCGGGAAATAAGACGTATGAGGGACCGGCCGGAAGGTACGGTCCCTTCTTGGTATTGAGGAGCATCTATGGGTAAGGAATTCAAAATCGCTGTAATTTCCGGTGACGGCATCGGTCCGGAAATTGTTGCGGAAGCAAAAAAAGTATTAAACCGCGTTGCTGAAGTGTACGGGCATACATTTCATTTTACGGACGTCCTGATGGGCGGGGCGGCGATTGATAAAACCGGCGAACCACTGCCGCAGGAAACGATTGACAACTGCAAGGCATCGGATGCCGTGCTCATGGGAAGCATCGGTGGAGACCCGAACACGTCCCCCTGGTATAAGCTTTCTCCTGAGAAGCGTCCCGAAGCAGGGCTTTTGCGCATCCGCAAGGAGCTTGGATTGTTTGCGAATCTTCGGCCCGCGTTATTGTACCCGGAATTAAAAAGCGCCTGTCCTTTGAAAGAGACGGCCGCCGAAAAGGGCTTTGACCTGGTGATGGTACGTGAATTGACGGGCGGGTTATACTTCGGCGCACGCCGGACGGAGGAAGTAAACGGGGAACGTGTCGCAACGGATACGCTTGTGTATTCCGAAAGCGAGATACGCCGCGTTGCGGTGAAGGCGTTTGAAATTGCCAGGGCAAGAGCGGCGACAAAGGCGGGTGTCACACCGAAGGTGACGAGCATCGACAAGGCGAATGTTCTTGATTCTTCAAGGCTCTGGCGCGATGTGTTGAACAAGGTTTCCGCGGATTATCCGGACGTGACCCTGGAGCACATGCTTGTTGATAACTGTGCGATGCAGCTTGTGTTGAATCCCGCGCAGTTTGATGTGGTGGTGACGGAGAACATGTTCGGCGACATTCTTTCGGATGAGGCGAGCATGATTACCGGCTCGATCGGGATGCTGCCGAGCGCATCGTTAAACGAAAGCTCCCTCGGGCTGTATGAACCCTCGGGCGGCAGCGCACCGGACATTGCGGGCAAGGGAATCGCGAACCCGCTGGCGACAATCTTAAGTGCGGCGATGCTTCTGCGTTACAGCCTGGGTCTTAGTAAAGAAGCGGATGCCGTCGAGGAGGCGGTCAGGAAGACACTCGCGGACGGATTCAGAACGAAGGACATTGCGGGTGATGCAAATGACGAGGCGATTACTGTGACCGGCACCGCCGGGATGGGCGACGCGGTTGCGGAACGGATTTGATAAAACAGGCAGGAGGATATCATGGCAGAAAACCGTAAGAGCGATAACGTATTTTTGGGCGTGCAGCGCGCGCCGCACAGAAGCTTGTTCAATGCGCTGGGATTTACGAAGGAGGAGATGAAGAAGCCCTTGATTGGTATTGTGTCCTCCTTTAATGAAGTTATCCCGGGGCACATCAACCTTGATAAGATGGCGGATGCCGTGAAGATCGGTATCGCGGAGGCCGGAGGCGTGGGTGTTGTGGTGCCCGCGATTGCGGTTTGCGACGGCATTGCGATGGGACACGTGGGCATGAAGTACTCGCTGGTGACGCGTGATTTGATTGCGGACTCGACGGAGTGTCTTGCTTTGGCGCACGCCTTCGACGGACTTGTGATGATTCCGAACTGTGACAAGAACGTGCCGGGATTGCTCATGGCTGCCGCACGCGTGAACATTCCCACCATCTTTGTTTCCGGCGGCCCCATGCTTGCCGGTCGCGTGGGCGGAAGAAAACGTTCCCTCTCCTCCATCTTTGAGGCAGTGGGCGAGGTCACGGCAGGACGCACTAATGACGCGGAGCTTTTGGAGTACGAAGAGAAGGTCTGCCCGACCTGCGGTTCCTGCTCCGGCATGTATACGGCGAATTCGATGAACTGCTTAACGGAAGTCATCGGCATGGGCTTGAAGGGCAACGGCACGATTCCCGCGGTTTACTCCGCACGCATCCGGCTGGCGAAGGAAGCGGGCAATCAGATTATGACCCTGATTGAGAAGAACATCAGACCGCGCGACATCATGACGCGCGAAGCGTTTGAGAATGCGATGACGATGGACATGGCGCTTGGGTGCTCCACCAACACGATGCTGCACCTGCCGGCGGTTGCGCATGAAGCCGGTGTTGAAATCGATATGGAATACGCGAACGAGATTTCCGCGAAGACACCGAACCTGTGTCACTTGGCACCTGCGGGTCCCACCTACATGGAAGACTTGGAGGAAGCCGGCGGCATTTACGCGGTCATGAATGAGCTTGCGAAGAAGAATCTTCTGCATCTTGATCTTATGACCGTGACGGGCAAGACCGTCGGTGAAAATAT
>JAFSRL010000231.1 GCA_017446125.1 Lachnospiraceae bacterium | reverse complement strand
CCACCCCCGAGGCAGTCACCACCGCCCCCGAAGCCGTCGACATCGTCGACGATCCGGTGGCGCTTGCGCCGACCGCAACAGAAATCGAAACAACCACAGAAACCGTCACGGATTCGTTGACCATCGAAGGCGCGGAAACAAACGCGACCTTAAGCACCCGTATGATGAAGGCGGCACCCAGAGCTGCATTGCTGGGACAGCCTGCAAACGGGAGCCAGATTTCTTCGGCGGTGCCCGTGGCGATGCGCGTTTATGACGCGTTCGGAAATCCCGCAAGCAATGTATATATGAGTGATTCGCTCATCGTTGAAATCGGCTGGCGTGTAAATGATGCAAGAGAGATAAAGAAAGCGGGCGACTATGTGACCGTGACCCTGCCTTCGGAGATGAACTTCCCGAACGGTGAGGGCACCTATGATTTGGACGAGGCGGTGACGGGCGCGTCCGGCCGGACATGGCCTGTGGGAACCTCGCTTGTGGATTATACAATCAGCAACAATGTTCTGACCTTTGTCTTTACGCAGGCGGCCGCGGACTTAAACGCGGCAGGGAAGCTGACACGCCCCGTTACGGGCAACGCGTTCCAGTGGACCGCGGTGAAGTTTGCGAACGTGAACTTCAACCGGACCGGCACCTATACACCCGCCGTTACAATCAATGGTCAGTCCGTGTCGAACCGTTACGGCGCGATTAATGTATTGGAAGATACCGCAGACCGCTTAACGGATGTCCAAATCACGGAGTACAAAATTAACGGCTACGAGAACGGACAGATTTCCTATAACAATTATGTGAAGGTGGGCCGCGAGGATCCGGTGACCATCAATCTTTCCTGGAGCTGGAAGAGCGCAAGGCTCTATCTCTCCGACGGCGACTATTACGAGATTGCGCTACCTGCGGGCTTAAGCTATAACCACTTAAGCAACCGCAGCTATGACGAGCGAGGCAACCTGATCAACCTCGAGATTATAAACGATAAGGGCACCTGGAAGCTGCGCGTGACCTATGAAAAGGTCTTAAGCGGACGCTACAACGAGTCCTCCGGACGCGTGAGTACGACCGGTTATCTGTTGAATCCCGTTTCCGGTAACATGGCGCTCACGGCAAGCGTTGTGAACGGCAGCGCGTCGAGAACCGGTTATATTACGGTGGATGCTTCGACGGGGAGCGTGACGCCCCTGCCTGCGGGACAGTGGACCCTGCGGCGCGGCATGCATTCCAGCGGAATGAACAATACGAGCGTGGACTTTGGTGCGGGCGCCTGGGGAACGGTTACCGGTGACGTTGCAACGGATTTTGAGCGTGTCATCAGCGCTCAGGGCAAAAATCACATCGCCGTATTATGGGTTATCGCGGCCAGCTCCCAGACGACATTAAGTCCGGAACCGTTCAGCAACGTGGGAAGAGTTGATTTTGATCCGAAAACGGCGAATTATCTGGACGCGTATTGTGCGAATGCAAGCCAGAGTCATCCGCAATACGGCAGCAGCGGCGGCAATTTCACGAAATATGACATTGACAGCGCGCCGGGCTTAACGGCGGCGCAGAAGACGCAGTACAAAAACATGATGTCGACCGCCTACCCGTATGTTTCCTTAAAAGAGATGGAAACAAACTTGGGGATGAGCGGCTATAACATCACGGCGAACGAAGCGGTTACGGCAGTACAGGCAGCGGTCTGGTCCATCCGGCACGGCAGCGCCTCCGTCGTTGCGGATACGTTTGACGGGATGCGTCCGAATGTGGCGAAAACGCTTATGCAGCGTCTGCTTTCCTATCAGCCCGGAACCGCCGCCGCGACCGGCTCCTTAAGCTTTACGGCGGGGCCGGACATTGCGTTCAACGGCACAACGGTCACCGTGACAGGAACCCTTTCCACCGCAAGCGGCGTGACCGGCACCCTTAGGAATACAACAAAGAACCGTACGGTGAATGTCACAATTAATGGAAACGGCAGCTTCACCGCGACCATGACGAACGTCGCAAAGACAGATCACTTCACATTAGACTTCAACGGCACGGGCAGCGGAACGGCGCAGGTTTGGTATTTCCAGAACACCACCGGCAGCCGTCAGGACGTCATTGCCGCACAGGTGGGGACAACCCCCGTCAAGCTGCACTGGGAGTACCAGGGCAAGGAAGATACGAAGATTGAGGTAAGAATTGAAAAGCAGTGGAAGGACAAAAACGGCAACGTTTTGACTATCTGGCCGCAGGGCAAGACTGTGGAGGTGACGCTTTACCGACAGGTAAAGGGCGGCCTTCCGGAAATCGTGACAGGGGTTGCGAACCCCGTGACACTGACTGCTTCCGGACAGGCGTATTCCTGGACGAACCTGCCCGTAACGGACCAGAACGGCAATGTCTATACCTATTCGGTGGTAGAAACAAAGGTGCCGGACGGCTATGAATATGTCGGAATGATTACGGACGGCGGCAGCAACAAGCTCATCTTCACGGCAGTCAATGAGGAGCAGGAAGAGGAGGATACGCTCGTTAAGGTCATCAAAAAGTGGGCCGGCGTTCCGGACGGCAAGACGGATGACTACAAGGCAGTGGTACAGCTCTTCGCCAGAATTGACAAGGGTCCGAACGTCAACAACGGCAACGGCTGGAAGACACCGGTGCTCATCACGGGACGGCAGGATACCACGACCGCAAGCGGCTTAAACGTGACCGGCACCTACAAGGTTGATTTAACAACCACCACGCCTTCCTATGCGGGCGGGTATACAGATACCATTGCGGAGTTGACAAAGGCGAACAACTGGAGCGTGACCTTCAACAACCTGCCCAAGGTTGACGCGAACGGCAATAAGATCCAGTACCTGGTTCGCGAGATTGCGGTCTATGACGGGGAAGGAAACGATGTCAGTGATGAGTTCGGCATCACCTACGACCCCGCGCCGCAGTATCCGTTCGGCGACGGTAACTACTATGCCTATCCGGATATGGACGCGGATGTCCCGACGGTCACCGTGACAAACAACGGCAAGGACTCGAGCCTCGTTGTCATCAAGGAATGGAAGGACGCGCAGGGCAATGCCGTAACGGAGAACCTGCCGGAGTATATCAAGGTACGTCTTTCCATCACAAAGGAAGACGGCACGGCAGTTCCGGAAAACCTGTGGCACTTGTATGTGCAGGGCGGTGCAGCTGCGAAGGAGGTATACCTGCGTAAGGAGACCGGTTATAAGCATACATGGACGGTCTATCCCACAAAGGGCATCGTTTATTCCGTGGCGGAGGTTGAGGTGCCTGCCGGGTGGAAGAACAACAATACGTTGCCGGTAAAGGCTGTGTATGAGAACGGCATCTGGGTGGTACGCTTAGTGAACGTTCTGGACACGACGGACATCATCGTGTACAAGTATGACGGACAATCCCCGTGGGCAGCCTTAGAGGGCGCGGAGTTTGAACTCTACTTAAGTGAAGGCGACGGCGTTGCCATGAACTTGAAGAAGGTGGGAGGACCCTATACCTCGAGAGCGGGCGACGGCGCAATCTTCATTAACGACATTGTTCCTTATAAGACGTATGTCCTGGTGGAGACAAAGGCGCCCAAGGGTTACAAACCGGTTGACCCCAACAACCCGCCCATGGCAATCTTCTCCGTGTTTGTAAACAGCGCAGGTGTCTATGAACTGAAGCTGTACAACCCGGGAACAAGCGCAGGCGGCAAGGACACGGGACCGCAGTACTATCAGTACAACCCCAGGACGCTTGCCATCTCCATGCCGAACGAACGCGTCGTCTACACCTTACCGGAGACGGGCGGTACGGGAACAAGAGGATATACAACAGCAGGACTGATGCTCATTTGCATGGCTGTGCTGTTCTATATAGTAACCAACCAACATACTACGAAACAGTTCCACACAAACCGTTTTGTAAAGAAGTAAGAAAGGAAAGGGAAGAGCAATGAAAAAAATGAGAAGAATCGTAAGTTTCATGCTTGCGGCCATGATGGTGATGGCAATGGCGATCACCGCCGGCGCGGCAACCATCACGATTGAGAACACACAGGATCCGCCCTTAAAGTATGAGGCGTATCAGGTCATCAAGGGTGATGTGGTTACGGAAAACGGCAAGACCACGTTCGCGAACGTGGCATGGGGAGACGGCGTGAATGTCGCTGCGTTCCTTCCTGAGCTCAATAAGATCGCGGGCTTTGATGCCGTGACGGACGCGGAGACCTTCGTCGAGGCGCTTGCCAAAGAGCAGAATGACACAAAGACCATGCAGCAGGTTGCTGCGGCGGTGGCAAAGGCACTGGGGACCGTTGCGGGCACCAGCACGCAGCAGGCCAGCCCCTACACAATCGATGTGAAGGAATCCGGCTACTACTTTGTACAGGATGTGAGCGGTCTTGCGGTTGCGGCAAACCGTGACTCCAAGTATGCACTGGTTGTTGTTGACCAGGCGGCAAAGATTGCCATCAAGACGGATGTTCCGACCCAGGAGAAGAAGGTTGTCGAGAACCAGACCACGAACTATCTGGCAACCGAGACCGAGAGACAGACCTGGGGGACAGGCTACAATGATGTTGCGGACTACAACATCAACGATGTGGTTCCGTTCGAAATCATCTCCACCGTGCCGAACTTCAACGGCATGAAGAGCTACTACTATGAGTTTGTCGACCAGATGGACCGCGCGTTCACGCTGGATGAGGACAGCATCGAGGTTGCCATCCGCGACAAGAACGACATTGAAAAGGTAAAGAGAGTTCTGGTAAAAGGCACGGACTATACCGTTATGCGCGCAGCGACAACGACCTATGATCAGTTCAATGTCATCATCAATGATTTGGTAACTACCTTAAAACCGGAAGAAATCGGCGAGAAGATTGTGGTCCGTTTCAATGCGACACTGAATGAAAATGCAATCATCGGCCGTCCGGGCAACCGCAACAAGAGTAAGCTCCGCTACGGCAATAACCCGAACGTACAGGGCGAACCCACCAAGGAAACCCCTTGGGACGAAGTCGTTGTCTTCACCTATGAGCTGGATGCGGAAAAGACAGACTCTGAAGACGCGCAGTTGAAGTTAAAGGACGCGGAATTCGTATTCTATCGTCCGGGCGCAAACAACACGAAGGAATATGTTGTGGTTGACGCGAATAGCAAGGTTCAGAAGTGGATCGCGATTCCGGACGCACCGGCAGGCACAGCGGACTTAACGGCGTACTACCGCAACGCGGGCGCTTCCATCTTAACGTCTGACGCGAACGGCCTCTTCGGCGTCATCGGTCTTGACGAGGGCGTGTACTACTTAAAGGAAACCAAGGCGCCCACCGGCTACAACTTAATGAAGAAGGAAGTCAAGGTTGAAATCATCGCGAACACGAACAACGGCCACAACGGCGCAAACAATGCCTTAATCAGCACGATGCGCAGCATTGATGACGGCGCACCGGCACACGCTCCCATCCCGGGCAGCCAGCCGGCAGGCTTCGAAGGCGTAGAGATTGAGAACAACAAGGGTGTTGAGCTTCCGGAGACCGGCGGCATCGGCACGACCATCTTCTATGTGATCGGCGCGGCTTTGATGATTGGCGCGGGCGTGGTGTTGGTTACACGCAGACGCATGGCGAAGTAAAGAAATCAAAGGTGTGGAACCGTGAGATAACATAAGAGAATTGATGACCGGGGCGGCAAAAGCTGCGCCGCCCCGGAAGTCTTTGCGGCAGGGCACAGGACAGGAAGCTCCCGTTGCGTGCCGTGACACAAAGACCGGTCATGAAAGAATTGTGGGGATACTATGCAAACACAGGAAACCTTTATTGTGGAAGTAACGAATACGGAGAATGCCACCTGGCAGGGACAGATCATCTGGGCGAACGAAAAGAAGCGCCAGTATTTCAGAAGCGCACTGGAGATGCTGCGTTTAATGGATTCTGTCATGACAGAAGAGGCAGGGGAGTAAGAACTTATGAGATTGCAGGGAAAGAGCTTAAAACGAATACTTACTGCGGCAATCTGCACGGTGCTTTTGGCGATGCCCGCGACGGCACTTGCAGCGGGTGAAACCATCGAAAATGTCGCGGACAATTCTGTGACGCTGCAGTATCTTGATCGCAACAACGCACCCATCGACGGTTTGCGTGTGCGCATTTATCAGGTTGCGACGGCAAAGGGTGAGATTTACGACGGCGCATCAAGCGGCTATACGCTTTCCTACGAGCTGACATCGGAGTTCAAGCAGTTCGAGGAAGGGACGGGCCGGGCCCCCGTCACCGGCTTTAGCGAACAGCGCTTAAACGAGGAGCTCATCATCCGTCCCGGAGAGACCGTGGTTGAGCGCAGGGCACGCTGGCAGGCGATTGCCGCCACGCTTCGTCCGTACGCGCTCGCGGATCTTTGGCCCACGGATTTTCAGTATACATCGAACGGTCGCGTAAACTTTACGAATCTTTACCCGGGGCTTTATCTTGTCATCGCGGATGACCGCCCGGTGAAGGAGGATGACGCGGACTACCGCTATCGTTACCAGCCCACCTTTGTGGCGGTGCCGGGGTACGCAAACGGCGCGTGGGATCACAACGTGGACTTTTCCTTTGACAACAATTCCGTCCTGCGCGTGAAATACACCTATACGCGTGAGGTATACGGTTACAAGGTTTACAAACGGTGGTATAATGACAGCGGAAACATCCGCCCGCGGGAAGTACGCGTGGACATCTATCGCGATGGCGTACTGTATCGGACGGTTTACTTAAACGAGAGCAACAACTGGACCTATGACTGGGATGCCGGGAGCGGCAACTGGTATGTGGTGGAGCGCACAACCGGAAGCGATTACTCCGTGAATATTTCGGAGAAGGAGGGCGCGTTCACGCTTGACAACACCTACAACCCGCCGCCGGACAACCCGCCCCCGCCGGAAGAACCCCCGGAGGTGCAGGGTGTCAGAAGAGACCCCGTTGTGGAAGAGGAACCGGAGGTGCTTGGAATGCGCCGCCTTCCGCAGACGGGACAGCTCAACTGGCCCGTACCGGTACTGGCGATTGCGGGACTCGTATTGTTTGGAACAGGATTTTACAGGAACCGTAGAAACGCATGAAAAAAAAGTTACCGACGATCATCCTGATCGGTGTCTTTGTACTCGGATTTGCGATCCTGATGTACCCGTCGTTCAGTAACTACTGGAACTCGAAGACACAAACGCGCGCCATCGCCGCATATGACGAGCGCATGGCAGTATTAAATGAAGAAGACTACTCCGCCCTCTGGAAGGCGGCGGAGGCATTTAATCAAAAGCTCTCGCAAAAGGGGAGCTTTAGCGCGTTAAGCGACGAAGAGCTCGAAGAGTACAAAACAATGCTGGACCCGGTCGACACCGGGATGATGGGATACGTCATCATCGACAAGATTAATGTGCGGCTGCCGCTTTACCATACGGTGGACGAGGGCGTTTTGCAGATTGCGGCGGGACACTTGCCGCAGTCGTCTTTGCCCACGGGCGGGCAGGGCAACCACATCGCGCTTTCCGGGCACCGGGGCTTACCCAGCGCCGTGCTGTTCACGGACCTGGACCGCCTGATTGAGGACGACACCTTCGTCTTAAAAATCTTAGACCGGACCCTCACCTATCAGGTCGACCAGATTAAAATCGTGCTGCCGGAGGAAGTGGGCGATTTGCGCATCGAGGCGGGAGAGGATTACTGCACCCTCATCACCTGCACGCCCTACGGCGTCAACTCGCACAGGCTCTTAATCCGCGGCAAGCGAACCCAGAACGCGCTGGAAGCGATGAACGTCGATGTGCACGCGGACGCAAGACAGGTGGACAGCATTTACGTTGCAATCGCGATTGCGATTCCCATCCTGCTGGTGCTGTTCATCATTTTGATGGTGACGACCTCTAAGAAGGGCCGCAAGGAAGGGTAAGATTTTTCGGCGTACGCCGAAGACACATATTATGGAAGAAACACGGAACAAAAAAGAGTTGAAGGCAATCAATCACAAGGGCATCTTCATGATGCTCTTTGGTTTGCTGCTCATTCTTGCAGCGGGGGCGCTTCTGGTCCATAACCGCTTAGAGGACGCGAGGGCGGGGCGGGAATCCGCGCTTGCCTTAAGCCGCGTGGAGGCGGCGACATCCGACACGCTGCTACGGGGGTTGAGCAATCTGATGCCCATCGTTCAGATTGACGGGCGTGATTATATCGGCCGGGTGCAGGTGGAGTCGATCGGGCTGGACTTGCCGGTGATTGCCGCGTGGGATGAGGAGGACGCGCTGGTGGCGCCCTGCAGGTTCAGTGGCAGTGCGTATGACGATTCGCTTGTGATTTGCGGTCACAACATGCGCGCGCATTTCTCGCCCATTAAGAACCTGGAACGCGGGACGCAGGTGACGTTCACGGATGTGAACGGCAATGTCTTTACGTACGAGTTAACGGACACGCTGCTGTTGCAACCGGAGCAGGTGGAGGATATGGTGACCGGGGACGACTGGGACCTAACGCTCTTTACCTGCAACTACGGCGGGAATGCACGTGTGACCCTCAGGTGCAAGCGGACCTCGGAAGATTTCTGACACTTCTTTTTTTTTTGCGAATATTCTGAATTTAAAAATCCGGGGAAATATGATAGTTTCTATGATAGTCATCCATTGATTTTGCACAATCTTTTGTTATAATAAGGATTGTATTGTTGCGGGAGGGTTTACCTCGGAGGGTTGACTACAAGATATTGCATCTGTTTACATTCCCAAAACAAAACAACCACAAAATACGGTAGACAAAGTGAATAACACTATGCATCAGATTCATTAAGAGGAGTGAATGCATGCGAAACCATAGGGAAAACATCAAAACGATGTTGGAAGCCTGGCGTCGCAGGCGTGCCTGGAAACGGGTCACGGCTGTGCTTTCTGTCGTTGTACTGCTTTCAACGATTGTATCGTTAAAAGATTATGCGGTCGCAGTCACCGCGGAGCATGAATTGATGGAGCAGGTCGCCGCGCAGCTGCAGGCGGTAACGACCCCTGAGCCGGTACCAGCGATTGTGCAGAATGTGGCGGCACCGGAGGTGGCGACGCAGGTAACGGGAGGAAATACGAACCTTCCCCTTGAGGGGAAGGTGTCACCGAAGGTGACGGATGAGGTGTCACCCGAGGTGGCGACGCAGGAGGCATCGACCCCGGAAGGGATAGCCACCTCATCAGTCGGCTCCGCCGACAGCTTCCCCTCAAGGGGAAGCTCGGAAGCAGGCTCCACCGAGGTGACAGGAAATAATAACCTTCCCCTTGAGGGGAAGGTGGCGCCGCAGGCGGCGGATGAGGTGTCATCGCAGGCAGCACCGGAAGCTGTTACCGACCCCGAAGCTACCGCCCCCGAAGCAGTCGACCCCAACGCGCCGCAGGCCGTTCTTGACACGGTGAGCATTTTGGAAGCGCCGGTTGCGCTTGGTGCCGCCCCGGCGATGCTGCTGCGCGCGGCGCCGCATTATACGCCCTCGAACATCTCGAGCGCGCGTCCCACCTATTTAAAGCTTACGGACGGACTCGGGAATCCCGTGGGAACCGTGATGCAAAATGACATGGTGAACGTGGAGCTGCGCTGGGAAGTTGACGACGCAACGGAAATCCAGGTCGCCGGTGACTACATTGACATCACCTTATCGGACGGTCTGACGTATCCGGAAATGAAGGGCACCTATACCGCGAACCAGCGGATTGAGCTGCCCAACGTCGTCATTGAACCGGGCGACGTCATTGCGACGTACGAAATCACGGGCAACAATCTTCACATCGAGCACACACAGAACGCGGTGGATTTAAACCAGGCGGGTAAGCTCTTACCCGGAATTCAGCTTGGCGGGTTCGAATGGATGCGCTTCAGGATTGAAGGCGCGCAGGCGACCGGCAAGGGCACCTATGACCCTTGTGTCGTTACGATTAATGGACGCACCGCAAAGAATCCGTCTGCGCTCGTCATCCTCGACCGCGCCCCCAGACAGATCACGGATGTGACACTGACACGGATGCAGGTCAATGACGCCGCGAGCACGACCATTGATTACAACGAGTCTGCCGCTCTGGGCATCAACTGGAGCTGGACGGGTTATTTGCGCTATATCACGAGCGGTGATTATTTCGAAATCGAGCTGCCTTCGCAGCTTGCGTATACCGGACATTCCAGGACATCCACGGACACCGCCGGCAACGAGGTAAAGAGTGAATGCTTTATCCGAGAGTCAGACGGGAAGTGGGTATTACGCATTACATATGTCAATGTATACGGCGGTTACAATACGACCTCCGGTTTTGAGCGTGTCATGGGCTACCCCAAGTCATCGCTTTCGACCGGTCGTCACACCTTAAGGGCGCAGGTGGCGGGCGGTACCTCAAGCGCGAGCGCCATGATGAACTTAAGGGACAGCAGCTGGAACTCCAACACAGGGGAGTGGCGGGTGCGCTATAAGACGTGGGAGGGTGATACCCAGCGTCAGAACACGGACTATATCGTCAACAATTCGGATTATGGGGTGGGCAACGCCGCAGCCGGCGCGAGCCTGTACGTCATCGCGAATCATGACGATGCGCTGGTGAAGGATCCGTTTGCGGACCGGAACACGCTGCCATACGGAAACCAGCGCTGGTATTATCAGAACGTGGTGGACTTTGAGTCCGGTGTTTCAAACTATCTGGACGCCTACTGCGCGGACCAGGGGAACAGCAATACGCCTTCGGGATACTATAACCGTTATCTGCTGACACCGAATCAGTCGTTCTACACGGCGAGCCTTAGTGCAACCCAGGTGAACCGCCTGATCAACATCATGTCCATTGCCTATCCGTATAACAGCCTGGCGGAGATGAGTTCCGCACTGGACTACGATCTCAGACGGCACGGCGTCTACCTTGCTCCCGGCGAGACAATTACAGAGGGCGCGGCGGTGAGCGCGGTACAGCAGTGTGTCTGGAATACAATCCACGGAGAGGGCAACGGAAGGGTTACCAACATCCGCGGAGCGGATTCGGTTTACGCCAATCGCGTGCTGAACGCGCTGGATGATTACGCGCGTCGTACGAATGCTGCGAGCAGCGTGGGCGGCGGAAACAACACAACGCAGTATGCGTTTGCGCAAAACCCCGTGATTACCTTTAACGGCAATACCGCGACGGTGAGCGGAACGATTACCCCCACGCCCTTACCGTCAACATTTACGGGAACCTTCACGAACGGTTCAAGAAGCGTACAGTTTACCGTGGACCAGACGACCGGTCGCTTTAGCGCTACCTTAACGGGTGTCAGCAAGCGCGACACCTTCAACCTTGAAATTGACGGCGTTGTTCCCGGGGAAGTGTCGGTGTATTACTTTGATTCCAAAACATCCGACAACAACTGGGGGCTCCACCAGAACCTGATCTCCTGCATTAAGAAGAACCGCAAGGTAAATCTTGACTGGCAGTTCAACGGCATCTTCGAGCGTAAGGTGAAGGTCGTCAAGCAGTGGGTCGACAAAAACGGAAACGTCTTAACCACGACCCCTGACGCGGACGTGCAGGTGACATTGTACCGCCGCGACAAAAACGGCGTGACGCAGACCGTGGGCACGGTCATCTTAAACAAGGCAAACAATTACACCTACCT
>JAFSRL010000230.1 GCA_017446125.1 Lachnospiraceae bacterium | reverse complement strand
GGGAACCGGCAGCACACCCGTTACCGGCTTTAGCGAAAAGCGTTTAAACGATGAGCTCATCATCCGCGACGGTGAGAGTGCCTCTTCCCGCCGCGCGAGATGGCAGGCGATTGCGGCCACACTGCGTCCGTATGCGCTCGCGGATCTTTGGCCCACGGATTTCCAATATACGGCAAACGGACGCGTAAGTTTCACGGGGCTGTATCCCGGGCTGTATCTCGTCATCGCGGATGATTTTCCCGTAAAGGAAAACGACGCGGACTACCGTTACCGGTACCAGCCCACCTTTGTGACGCTGCCGGGCTTTGAGAACGGTGCGTGGGATTACGATGTGGACCATTCGTTTGACAACAATTCCGTGCTGCGCGTCAAATACACCTATTCCCGCGAGGTCTACAGCTACCGTGTCTACAAGCGCTGGTATGACGACAATACGAACGTACGCCCCACGGAGGTGCGCGTGGACATCTACCGCGACGGTGTTCTTTACCGGACGGTGTATTTAAATGAGAGCAACAACTGGAACTATGAGTGGGAAGCGGGCAGCGGAAACTGGTACGTGGTGGAACGCACAACCGGGAACAATTATTCCGTGAACATTTCGGAGAAGGAGGGTGCGTTCACCCTGGATAATACTTACAGTCCGCCGCCGCCCCCGCCGGAAGAGCCGCCGGATATTTTGGGGCGCAGAAGGACGCCGGTGGTTGACCCCGTGGAAACGCCGGAAGTCCTGGGAAGCAGAAGACTTCCGCAGACGGGACAGCTCAACTGGCCCGTGCCGGTGATGGCGATGGCGGGGATGCTGCTGTTTGGGGCAGGGTATTACAGGAACCGAAGCGCGTATTTTGACAGTGATGAATGAAATTGATATAATATGATTAACAAGTGAGCCGGAAGATAGATGAAGCCTATCCGCTCCGGCGGTTAACAGTAACTACAATAAGTAGCTGCCTTCTCCGCCAAGAGACGAGGCAGCTACTTATTTTCTATCTTTTAGAATCTTGATAATCTCAACAACCAGCAAAGCAATTGTCAGTAATACCGCAAATTCCTCGTATGTACTCATAAGCGCCATCCTTTCAACAAGCCAGAACGGATGGCTCGCAACCTCTCCGGCTCAAAGTGAATTATATCATATAATAATACACTGACAAAGGATTTTATTTGTGGTAGAATAAGAAAGTGGTTTTTAGTAGAAGGAAGGTTGCGAAAAGATGACAGATAAGGAACTTCGTAAGCTCAGCCGGACGGAACTGCTGAAGCTGCTCATCGAAGTAACAGAAGAGAATGAACGCTTAACGGCGGAGAACGACAACTTACGTGCCGGCGGCGCGACGATTTTGGTGGATGAAAACGGTCGCCCCGCGGCTTCAAACAATGCGGATTTGGGCGATGTGCCTTCGGCAAGGCTCGAGGAGATCTTCCGCTCCGCGGAATTTGCGGCGGGAAAGTTTTTGAAGGAAGCGCAGGACATCGCGGACGGAATCATCGCGGACGCGGAGGCGCGTGCGGGTGTTCCGGAAGAGGAGCGCACCGTGCGGCAGCAGGAGACTGCAAGCGAAATGACGCCGCCCGTAAGGCAGAATGCACCCATGAATTTCAACAGCCAGGGCTATGCACAGGGCTATTCCCAGCAGGCGATGCAGGGATACGGCTATAACGCGTATGGAATGGGCAATTATTACCAGACGACGAACGCATACGGGCAGCAGGGCTATGGCATGCAGTATCAGCCCGGGCAGTTTTATCTGTACCAGCCCGGCATGTATCAGAATACACAGGGCGCGCAGGCACAGACCGTCGACTACGGCGCGGCGGGCTATGGCGCAGGCGATGAAGAAGTGAATGTGGACTTTGTGAACGGGGAGACACCGCAGGCAACGTCAACATCTGACCTTCCCCTTGAGGGCGCACAAGGTCCGGGGGACCTTGGTTCTGCGCCGACCGGAGCGGAGCGGAGACAGGTGTCAGCGGAGCTGACGGATGAGGTGGCACCCACACCGGACAACCCACCGAATGTTCCACACATCGAAGTGGGGGACATCGGTGGTCCGCGTCCACCTGTCACCGAGTTCATCATCAAGGAAATACCGGGTAAGAAAAAGTTTACCCGCAACGCCCGCGGGGGGAGGGTCCTGCAGAAACCCAAGGAAGTGAATCCGGACGTCATCTACGGGCGCTACTTTGACGGGGAGATCATGCCCGTCATCGATTTGACCGACGGCATCGGGGATGTCATCGTGCAGGGGCGCGTCATCGACGTGAGGGAGCGCGGCATCAAGAACGAGCGCACCATCGTGATGTTCGACCTCTTTGACAGCACGGACACCATCACCTGCAAAATTTTCGCGAAAAACGAAGAGCTGCCGGAATTGAAAAACGACATCAAGACTGGCGCGTTCTTACTCGTCAAGGGGCTCGCGATGACGGACTCCTTCGACCACGAGCTGACCATTTCCTCCGTGCGCGGCATCCGGAAATGGCAGGACTTTCGCACGCCCAGGAAGGACAATGCGGAGGTGAAGCGCATCGAGCTGCACTGCCACACCAAGATGAGCGACATGGACGGTGTCGCGGATGTGAGCGACGTCATCTACCGCGCGCATTCCTGGGGCATGAAGGGCATCGCCATCACGGACCACGCGGTGGCGCAGGCATTCCCGCCCGCCTTCCACACATGGGAGAAGTTAAAAGACAAAGAAGACTTCAAGCTCATCTACGGACTCGACGCCTACGTTGTCGACGACACAAAGCAAATCGTCGAGAACGCAAAGGACAACACCCTCGATTCGACGTACGTTGTGTTCGACTTAGAGACCACCGGCTTTTCTCCGGTGCACAACAAGATCATCGAAATCGGCGCGGTCAAAATCGAGAACGGCATCATCACGGACCGCTTCAGCGAATTCGTGAACCCGAAGGTTCCCATTCCCTTCCGCATCACGAACCTCACCAGCATTACGGACGACATGGTGCAGAACGCGGACACGATCGAAGAAGTGCTTCCGCGCTTCACAAAATTTTGCGAGGGCGCCGTCCTTGTGGGACACAACGTGACCTTCGATATCGGCTTCATCAACGAAAACTGCAGGCGCTTAAGCCTTGACGCGGACTACACAACCATCGACACGGTGGGGCTCTCCCGCGCCTTCTTCCCGCAGCAGGGCAATCACCGCTTAGAGACCGTCGCGAAAACCTTGAAGGTGAACTTAGGCTTCCATCACCGCGCGGTCGACGACGCGGACTGCACCGCGCAAATCTTTTTGAAGTTCC
>JAFSRL010000030.1 GCA_017446125.1 Lachnospiraceae bacterium | reverse complement strand
CATCCTTAGCGGTTCCGGTTGTAGTTGATCAGGCAGCCGGCCTTGATGATCGCCTTTTCCTCCGCCGTCATCTCCTGCAGGTAGAGGGTGATCTCTCCCACCTGCCCGTTCCTGATGACATACGCCTTGATGTTCTGCCCGTCGCCGTCGAGTGATGCGAGCACATCCGGCACATAGATGAAGTCATCGACCTCAAAGCTGTCCGGAGAACCCTTTAAATGGAAGGGGAGCATGCCCCAGTTCATGCAGTTGGAGCGGTAACGCTTGGTCGCGTACTCCTGCGTGATATTGGCGAGGCCTCCTAGGACTCTCTGGCAGCTCGCCGCCTGCTCTCTCGCGCTGCCGTCGCCCGGCTTATTGGCATAGAGCACACTGCCGATCTGAATCTCTTTCACCGCGTCATCAGTAAGAGAGAACTCCTTCTTTAACACATCGTACGCTTCGTTCAGCGCCGCATCATCCGCATCCTTCCCTGCAAGTCTCGCATCCTCCAGGGCACGGACCGCTTTGGCCTTGCCCACGTAGGCAGGATCGCGTCTGGAAAGCGTGAACTCCGCAAGCCCCAAGGGATTCGAGCGGTAGGAGCTCGTCTCGCCGGAGGGGATGAGCTCGTCCGTTGTCGTGACCTCGTCCTCGATCTTCGACGCGACGCGTAAGAGAATGTTTTTAGCAAGCGGCTGCATTTCGGGCCAGTCCTTGATGTTGGGCCCTAAGCGCAGGTCCACAGCCGCATCCGCCTTGTTAAAACCGTTGTAGACACGCGCCCTGTACGCACGGTCCTCGAAATGATATTCCGGAATGTCGCCCCAGCAGTCGAGCGTTTCCGCGCTGGTAAGCACGCCGCCGTTTAAGGCCGTCGCCGCGATGCTTCTGGCATCCATCAACGCGACCGCCGCCATCTGTCCGTCGCCGGGCTTACTGCCTTCGCGGTTCGGGAAGTTGCGCGTGTTGTGACGGATACTGAAGGCGTTATTCGCCGGCACATCGCCCGCGCCAAAACACGGTCCGCAGAACGCCGTCTTGACAATGGCGCCCGCATCCATCAAGTCCGCCAGCAGTCCCTTGCGGTCGAGATCGACATACACCGGCTGCGAGGACGGGTAGACCGAAAGATAGAACTCGCCGTCACCGCAGCTTCCATCCTTCAACGCATGCGCCGCCTCGACCACGTTCGTGTAGTTGCCGCCCGCGCATCCGCCGATGACGCCCTGCTGGACGGTGAGTTTCCCGTTCACAACCTTGTCCATCATGGTAAAGGTCGCCCTGCCGCCCGCGATCCGTGCCGCCTCCGTCTCGACATCATGCAGGATGTCGGTCAGGTTCTCATAGAGCTCGTCAATGGAAAAGACATTGCTCGGATGGAAGGGCATCGCAATCATGGGCTTGATCTTGCTTAAGTCCACATAGACGCAGCCGTCGTAGTACGCGACCTGCGCCGGTTCCAGCTTCTTGTATTCCTCCGCTCTTTTGTGCGCCTTCAGGAACGCATGCGTATCCTCATCCGTCGCCCAGACGCTCGTCAGGCAGGTCGTCTCCGTCGTCATGACGTCGACGCCGTTGCGGTAGTCGGTCGTCATCGAGGCGATTCCGGGACCGACAAATTCCATAACCTTGTTTTTAACATAGCCGTTGTCAAAGACCGCGCGGATGATCGCCAGCGCAATGTCCTGCGGCCCGACGTAGGGTGCCGGCTTGCCGTCTAAATAGATCGCGACCACCCCCGGGTACGCGACGTCCCAGGTGTCCTTTAAGAGCTGCTTGACCAGCTCGCCGCCGCCTTCTCCGACCGCCATGGTGCCGAGGGCCCCGTAGCGCGTATGGGAGTCGGACCCCAGGATCATCTTGCCTGAACCCGCGAGCATTTCCCTGACATACTGGTGGATGACCGCAAGGTGCGGCGGGACATAGATGCCGCCGTATTTCTTCGCGGCGCTAAGGCCGAAGAGATGGTCATCGTCATTGATCGTACCGCCAACCGCGCAGAGCGAGTTGTGGCAGTTCGTCAACGCATAGGGCAGCGGAAACTTCTCCATGCCCGAGGCACGCGCCGTCTGCACAATCCCCACATACGTGATGTCGTGGCTTGCCATCGCATCAAACCGCACCTTTAAGTGCGCCATGTCACCCGAGGTGTTGTGTTCCTTTAAGATGCCGTACGCAATCGTCCCCTCTTTTGCCTTTTCGGGATCCGCATCCGTTACCCCGGCTGCCTGAAGCGCCGCCTTGTCGGAAGCCTTCACGACCTGCGTGCCATGAATTAAGTAAACGCCTTCATCATATAATGTGATCATACGTGTTCTCATTACCAGTTGATTGCTGATGTAGATTTTACCATAACTGAACAGAATCCGCCACGAGATGACAAAAGGGACGGTTCTGTTTGTCACCTGTTTCCCAAGGTGACAACACAGAACCGTCCCTTCTTGTCATCTATCCCCTGTGTCATCACAGGATCCGAAT
>JAFSRL010000003.1 GCA_017446125.1 Lachnospiraceae bacterium | reverse complement strand
GCACGATCAACCAGAAGGTACCGGCGATGCCGTCGAGCAACCAGGTTGTGCGGCAGAAGGTTTCGATCATGAAGTCCAGCGACTTGACGCCGCAGGAGACGGAGCAGCTGTCCAAGTATGCCAGCGACGATAAATATGTCGAGACCCAGAAAAAGGATATCAAGGACTTAACGGAACGTTTCCGCAGCAAGATGGATGCGTCTGTTATAACCGCGCAGCCGGAGGACATCCTGGAACGCTTCCAGAAGGTGTTCCACGCCTCGCCCGACATTCACGCGAAATACATGATTGAGATTTCGGACCAGCCGCAGAAAAAGCCCATTGTCCTGGAGGTCAACGCCATCGACTGCACGTGCTCTCTGGGTGCGGTTAACGACGCGGACGTGACGGTCACGATGACGGCTTCCGTTCTGGAGGAGATCACCTCGGGCCGCATGACCTTCCAGCGCGCCTTTATGAGCGGCGATCTCAAGATGAAGGGCGACTTCAAGATCCTGCGCGGCATGGATGTCAGCTTCCCGTTCATGTAGGAGCAGCACATGGCGGAGTTTACGAGCCTTGCCGACGAACTGACCGGCAATACGGGGACGCAACGCGAAAAACAGAAAAGCCCCATGGTCACGATCTTCCTCGTTGCGCTCAACATCATCGCATTCTCCCTGTCGCTGAATGCGGAGACGGCCTTTATGCGCTATGGCGCGTTGGAGACGACGAAGGTCATAGAAGGGCATGAGTACTATCGCATGGTGACCAGCATGTTCCTGCATGCGGATTTTGAGCACCTGGCCAGAAACATGATCGTGCTCTTTTTCCTGGGTGCCGCGGTGGAGGCCTATATCGGGCATACCCGCTGGTTCATCCTGTATATCGTCAGCGGCATCATCGGAAATCTCGCCTCACTCCTTATGGAGTGGAGCGCGGACGAGGTAAGGCTGTCGATCGGCGTCTCGGGCGCTGTCTTTGGCGCGATGGGCGCAACACTGGTCATCGCGTTTTCCAACCGCAGACTGTTACGGAACCGGTCAAGTCTGGGATTCCGCCTCCTGTTCATGATCGCGTTCTCCGTTTACGCGGGACTCGTTTCTGACGGCGTGAACAACGCGGCACACATCGGCGGCCTCATCGGAGGACTGTGGCTCGCTGTCATCTTTACCAGCAGAAAGCTGGACGGCATTAACAAGGAGGAATGGCTATGACGGACAACAACTGTATCTTTTGCAAGCTCGCATCCGGGGAGATCCCTTCCTATACGGTTTACGAGGATGACACCTTCCGCGCGATCCTCGACGCGGCGCCGGCGGGCGAGGGACACACCCTGATCCTGCCGAAGTCGCATTATGAGAATCTGTTCGAGCTGCCGGAGGATGTGGCGGCGGATGCGATGCGGCTGGCGAAAAAGATCGCGACCCTCTTAAGGGACCGGATGCACTGCGACGGCGTGAACATCCTGCAAAACAACGGCGCGGCAGCAGGTCAGACCGTGATGCACTACCACCTGCATGTCATCCCGCGTACGGAGGGCGACGGCCACCTCGCGCCCTGGACCCCCGTGCAGCGTTCACCCGAGGAGCAGGAAGCCACCATTGAGAAAATGAGATAAGGGATATGTAATTATTGTAACCTTGCAAGCGGTTACAAAAGTGCTATGATTAAAAGCATGGCACACACAAGAACACGTTCATACGAAATCGACATGGTGCATGGCGCGCTCTTTGTGAAGATCCTGCTGTTTGCGCTGCCGCTCATGCTCTCAAGCATATTACAGCTACTCTTTAACGCCGCGGACATCATCGTCGTGGGGCAGTTTGCGTCCCCCAATTCCGTCGCGGCGGTCGGCTCGACCTCGTCCATCATCAACCTGATCGTCGCGGTCTT
>JAFSRL010000229.1 GCA_017446125.1 Lachnospiraceae bacterium | reverse complement strand
GACGGGTACAGTGACTCATTTTTGTAAAAAACGAGTCACTGTACCCGCCCCCCTGACTCACTTAGCCTACATCGGTGACGGGGTGAACGACGCGCCGGTGCTCATGCGTGCCGATGTCGGAATCGCTATGGGCTCGATGGGGAGCGCCGCCGCAATCGAGGCGGCGGATATCGTCATCATGGATGACGATTTGACAAAGGTCGCGAAACTCATCCGCATCGCAAAAAAGACGATGTCTGTCGTGAAACAAAACATCGTCTTTGCGATTGGTGTTAAGGTTTTGATTCTAATCCTCGGTGCGCTCGGAATCGCGAATCTTTGGCTTGCCGTCTTTGCGGACGTGGGCGTCGCGGTGATTGCAATTCTGAACTCCATGAGAATGATGAGATGACAAAAGGGACAGGTCCAAATGTCACCTGCTTTCCAAGGTGACATTTGGACCTGTCCCTTTTGTCATCTTTAAATATCTTCCAGCATCCGCGCGATGGTTTCCTTCGCCTCCTGCGGAAGCTCGTTGTACCAGGCTTCCTCGCCGCCGGCTTCGCAGAACACCTTCTCGTAGCGGAAGAAGTTCGTGGGTGCCGTTTCGTTTAAGTCCACCCAGATATTTTCCTTATAGAAGTTGCAGACCTTCGATGTCCGCTCCGTGAGCTTGTTCATGAAGTCTTCCGCAAGCTCCGGAGAGTGCGGGCGGATTTCCGCGTTGATCCACATGATGGTGCTCAAGCGGCGTCCGCAGATAAACCGGTTGTTGTCCGTCACCTCGTGGAAAATCACCTGAATACAATACTTGGGCGTGGAGGAAATCTCGCAGTGCGTATCCGTGATTGCCTGCGCGACAGACTCCTTCTCTTTGTCAGATAAGGTTCCTTTGTTTACAAATACCTGATAGGTTGCCATGCCATTCTCCTCCTTTCCGGAAAGCGGTTATCTGGGTGTCAAAACCTGGTTGATGTCCGCAACACCCATGACGGCCGCTGTCTGCGCGATGTAGTTTGCGGCGTTTGGTCCGTCGATGTGCTTGTAGTACTGGTACGCGAGTTTTTGGCCCCGCCCGGTATTTAAGATACCGTTTGCAAGACCCTGCGCGATTTCGCCGCCGTCATCCATCTCACGCGCAAGGATGAACGCGTCGATGTGCTGATTGCGCTGCGCCTGCAAATACGCGTATGTGATGCTTGCCGCCTGGTACTGCTCGCCGCCGGTGGAGGTGTAGCCCACCTCGCTTAAAATGATGGAGCGCACCTGACCGTTGGGCGCCTTGAACGCGGGCTGGCACATGAAGTCGGTTAAGACCGCGACGTTCTGCATCGTGATGTAGGGCGATGCCTGGTCGAAGGTGATGTAGCGGTTGTTCGCCCACGCAAGCGGGCTGGTGAGCGGCACGTTATACGGGTGCGCCGCAAGGTGCCAGTCGATGTTTCCTTCGCTGACCACCTGCGCGTTGAAGGTCGTCAGGAATGCCTGTCCGCCGAAGTATGCGCCGGAGGACGCTCTTGCCCACTGCTGGTCGATACAGGTGTAGACACGCGCGTTTCCGTTTTCGGACTTGATTGCATTGTAGAACAGGCGGAACGCCTTGACGTACTCCGCCGTAAAGACGTTGATGTCGCCGGTGTTTAAGTAGTGCCACATGCCGCGGGCATTGACTTCGTTGCCCACGACCCAGTTGTCAACCTTGCCGTGTCCGGTATTGGAATAGCGCTGCGCCAAAAACGCCGCTGCCGCTTCCAGGCGCTCGACCGCCACCGCATCCGCGGTATTGAAGGCATAGTAGTTGCACGCCGCACCTCTTGCCGCCGGGTGGATGAGTGTTAAGTCGCCCACGCGGTTGTTCAAAAGGATGAAGGTCAACTGGATGCCCTGCGCGTTTAAGATGGGCACAAGGTAGTCGTACTGCGCAACGATGCCGGCGTTAAACTGATACGTCTTGCCGTTATAGGTAAACGGAATGCCGCTGCCGGAGCAAAGGCTTCCCAGAAGTACATTGTAGGTACACTGCTTAATTCCTAAGTCTTTTAAACCGTTGTGCTTGCCAATCAAAGCTGACGCAGGTAAAATTCCCTTTTTGCCGCCGTCGCTTCTTCCGACGGTGTGGCCGGCACATGCTTCCGGGTTCGTGATGTAACGGCTTCCGGAAACCTGATGCAAAACGCCGCCTTGTTTGACGCAGACCGTGAATTTCTTAAACAGGTTTGAAGACGGTGTATTCTTATTCAGGGGGAATACGAAGTTTGCGTTTGCCGCTGCCGGTGCCTGCGCGACTTCCGTGCCCACGGCACCTGCCTGATAGACCTCCTGCGCAATCAGGTGATACAGACCGTCGTCGCTGGCGGGAACGGCACCTGTCGTTGCCTGCACAAGGACGTTTGCGCCCTGAATCACGGCGTTCGTCACATTCACCGTGACGGGGGGAGCCGCCTGCGCGGAAAATCCTGCCGCGGGACTCAAGAAACAGGCTGCCGCCAACATGATTGCAGCGAATACAGCAG
>JAFSRL010000228.1 GCA_017446125.1 Lachnospiraceae bacterium | reverse complement strand
GTCAGTTTCAGGTAATCCTGGCCAAGGCCCTTCTCATAGTTTGCATAGCCATGGAAGAACACGTCTGCGACGGAATTCTGCTCGCCGCCCTGGAAGATGGCCTTGATGCCCGCCTTCTCATACAGCTCCTTGTTCTTCGCGCCGATGCCGCCGGGTGCGGAGTCAAGCATAATGTCAACCTTCGAAATCAGATCGTTCATGCTGCCCTTCGTGGGAATGCCAAGCGCATCAAACGCGCCCTTGTCCGCGCCGTCGACCAGATACAGGTCATAGGGCATGCCTTTCTCGTAAAGCGCTCTGACTGCGAGTGTGGGGGCCATATCGGCTACGCCGACAAGCTCCATGTCTTCCTGCAGTGCAACACCGTCCGCAAGACGCTGTCCGATCGTGCCGTAACCGGCTACACCAACTTTTACCTTCGCCATAACTAATGCCTCCTTTATTTTAAATGTGTTTAGTTCTCAACCTTGGGTAAGGTGCTTCCGCCAAAGGGCATCACGATGACGCTTGCATCCTGCCCCTTGATTTTCATTGCTTCGTCAAACGCTTCCTGCACCGTATGGTACGGCTCCATGAAGATGGTCTTTACAAAATCATCCTCCATGTCGGAGACCAGGAAGATTCTTGCCTTTTGTAACACCATCGCGATGGCTGCCGCCTTGTGTCCGCCCAGCTTAAAGTCCTCTCTCACGCGCGTGATGAGTTCCTCTGACTTTTCGGCACCCGTCAGCCACTCCTCAAAGGTGTGCTCGCCCAGACCTTCCTTACAGGAGCCCACCAATACAATGATGCCGCCGTCCGCGATTGCGTGCTTCGCATTGTCGAGTGCCTTCTGCGTCTGGTAGAGGTTTAAATCCTTGGGTGCACCGCCCTGGGAAACGATGACGATGTCCGCCCGCTTCGGAATGGAAACCGCATACATCCGATCGAGGTACTTGCAGCCCTCGCGGTGCGCTTTCCGGATGTCGCCCGCAAAGCCCTTGACGATGTGCTTATGCTCGTCCAGCACAACGTTTAAGATGAAGTCGATGCTTAAATGCTTCGTCATCTCTTCCAGGTCGTCACGCACCGGATTGTGGTTTAAGTTTCCGGCACACGCCGCATCCTCGACCATCATCGAGTGGTTCGCTTGAATCGCCTGCCTTGTGGAGCAGCCCGGGAAGATTGCCTTGATGCCGCCGGAGTAACCGGCAAAATAATGGAATTCGATGTTACCCAAGCAGATTCTTCTGTCCGCTTCCGCAACGACCTTATCAATATCAATGGGGGTGCCGTGCGGTGTGTTCGCAAGATGCACCGTGTTGTCGGGATTCGAGTCGATGCACGTAATCTCTTCATACGCACGGTCGCCCGCGAGCTTACGCCGCTCCTCATCGGTCTGCTTGCGATGGGAGCCCAACGCAAACACAAGCGTAATGTCTTCCTTCTTGCAGCCCGCTTCATAGAGCTCGTCCAAAAGTGCGGGCATGACCACATGCGTGGGCATGGGACGGGAAATGTCGCTTGTCACAATGACGATTTTTTCGCCCGGCTTTACGATTTCTTTTAGTCGCGGCGTTCCGATGGGTGCAGAAAGCGCGCGCCTGACTTCGTCCTCGCCGGTTAATTCATGTGTTAATGGATTTGCCTGTAAAACCTTGATCAGATTTGCGTCCGGTATTTCCACCGGTTGCGTGCCCTGTCCGATTCCGATGTCTAATTTCATTTCAGATCCCCTCCGACTCTTTTGATTATACTACGCCGTTTCCAAAACTTCAAGACGAAACGGCGGCCGCACGGGAAGAATGTGCGGCCGCCAAAGAAAGGTTGTTACCCTTTAGGGTCTGAACGCATACGGCGCGGAATAGTCACTGTAG
>JAFSRL010000227.1 GCA_017446125.1 Lachnospiraceae bacterium | reverse complement strand
CTTGGGATGATAGAAGATATCCTCCACCTTCCCCATTTCCACGATGTGACCCGCATACATTACGGCGACCTTATCGCAGATTTCCGCGACCACACCCAGATTGTGTGTAATGAATATGATGGACATGTCCGTTTTCTTCTGGATGTCCTTCATCAGTTCTAAAATCTGCGCCTGGATTGTAACGTCCAAAGCGGTCGTGGGCTCGTCTGCAATGAGCAGTTTCGGGTGACAGATGAGCGCCATCGCAATCATGACGCGCTGCCGCATGCCGCCGGATAATTCATGCGGATACTGCTTTACGCGTTTTTCCGGATTCGCGATGCCCACAAGGCGCAGCATTTCAATCGCCTCGTCCATCGCCTCCTTCGCGGAAACGTCCTTATGGTGGCAGCGCAGCGCCTCCGTCAGCTGGTTTCCGATGGTATAGACGGGATTCATGCATGTCATGGGATTCTGGAAAATCATGCTGGCCTTGTTGCCGCGGAATTCCCGGCGTTTCTCCTCGTCGTAGGAAAGCACGTCCTCTCCGTCAAACGTGATGGAGCCCCCGATAACCTTTCCGGGCTCCTGCAAAAGTCCCATGATGGAATACGCCTCGACACTCTTTCCGGAGCCGGATTCTCCCACGATGCCGATGACCTCGTGATACCCCAGTTCATAGCTGATGCCGTCCACCGCCCTGACCTCGCCGGCCGGGGTGTAGAATGATACCTTCAAATCCGAAACGCTTAACAGGGTCCCTTCTTTTTTTTCTGTTGCTTCCAGTGTACTCATAATATCCTTTCCGTTATTTCTTCAGCCTGGGGTCCAGCGCATCCCTTAAGCCGTCTCCCACAAGGTTCAGTGACAATACCAGAATTGTCAAAAGAATCGCAGGGAACAGTAACCGGTACGGATAAATCCGGATGGTGTCCAACGCGTCGGAGCACAAAGAGCCCAGTGATGCCATGGGCGCGGAAACGCCAAGTCCCAAAAAGGACAAAAAGCTCTCTAGGAAAATCGCGGACGGAATCTGAAGACAGGTCGCCACCACAAGCTGTCCCACGCAGTTGGGCAGAAGATGCCTGCGGATAATCCGTTTTGTGGGAACGCCCAGCGCGTACGCGGCGGTCACATACTCCTGCTTCTTCAACTGCAGTACCTGTCCGCGGATGATGCGGCTCATGCCCACCCAGTACAGCAGGGCAAACGTGATAAAGATACTGACAATCCCGACACCCAGTGATCCAAGCGCTTTGACAAACGCGGACTTTGACGTGTCAAACCAGTTCTGCAGCGGTGTCTGCAATACCACCTGCAACAGCAGTACGATTAAAACGTCCGGCACGGAATAGATGATGTCCACGATACGCATCATGATAAAGTCGACACGCCCGCCCAACAGGCCGGAAATGGAACCGTAAACCGATCCGATCACAAGGACAATCAAAGAGGCCGTAACGCCGATAATCAAAGACACCCGCCCGCCGTACATGCATCGTGCCATCAGATCGCGGCCGGAGGAATCCGTTCCGAAGTAATGCGGTGTCAGGCGAGTGATAAAGTTCAGTCTCGTTCCCTGCGCCGCACCGGAAAGCGATTGCAGCTCAATCTCCGTTCCTTTCGTCAGTCCGTGCGCTTCAATGTCGTCCTCATCCAGGGCAAGCAAAACCCCCGGATTGTTTTTGGAAAACACAAGCACGGCATCCCGCAGCCGTTTGGGCGCGGTAAAACCGTACCATTTTCCGGAAACCTTGAAGCAGTAGTCTCCTTTTTTCACGGAGGTCATGGAGCCGGGCTGTAACGAGCTTGCATAAACAGCATCCGCTTCCTCCAAAACCTTCATAATATGTTGCTCATTTTCCGCGTATTCCATGGGAGCAAGCTTCATGGAATTGCGGTACTGGTCCGCGTAATTATACGGGATGAACAACGGTCCAAAGAATGTAAACACAATAATCAAAAACACCACAAACAGCGCCACCATGGATACATGGTTCGCCTTAAAACGCCTTGCGGCATCCTTCCAGTAAGAAACCGCCGCGCGCTTCTGCGTCATTGACGCGCGCTCTTCAACGGTTGCTTTCTCGAAATCCGCTTCCGTAAACGTATCAAACAACCGCATCACGCTTCTCCCTTCGTCAGTGAAATACGCGGGTCGACCAGCTTATATGCAACATCAACCACGAGATTCATCACAATCACCAGTGCCGCGAGCACGATGGTGGTTCCCATGATGATGGGATAATCCCTGTTCTGAATACTTGAAATAAAGTACTTACCCAGTCCGGGCACGCCGAAGGTTGTCTCGACAACGAAGCCGCCGGTGATGATGCCGGCCGTCAACGGACCCAGATAGGTGATGACGGGAATCAATGACACACGCAGCGCATGCTTGAACAAAATGACGGGCGTCTTTACGCCCTTTGCCCTGGCCGTGCGGATATAATCCTGGTTGATTGCGTCTAACATGCTTGCCCTGGTCAGTTTTGCGATATAGCAGCCCGGATAAAAGGACAGCGCAATCACCGGCATGACATAATCCTTCCATCCGGCCAAAGAGCCCGAAATCACGGGCAGCCACTCCAAGCGCACCGCAAACACAATCAAAAGCAGCGTCGCAAGAACAAACCCGGGGATTGCGACCCCCAGCGTCGTAACGACCCGCAGGATGGAGTCAATCCACTTCCCTCTGTTATAGGCCGCAAGACACCCCAGGGGGATTCCGAACAGCACCGCCACAATCAATGCCCTGACGCCTAACTTGATGGAAAGATTAAACTTATTCTGGTGAAAGATAATTTTTGACACCTCGGTTCCTTCCTGCATTTTTAAGGAGGTCCCAAGGTCGCCCTTTAAAAGATTCACCATATAGTTTTTGAACTGCACCGGCAGCGGCTTGTCGAGCCCGTACTTCGCTTCCGCGCGCGCAATCTGTTCCGGCGTGGACTTTTCCGTCATGAACGGTGATCCCGGGATTGCGTTCATCAGAAAAAACGTCGCCGCGGCAACCAGAAACAACGAAACAACGGATGAAAGAATCCGCTTCAATACGTATGTCACAGATATAACCCCACTTTCTTTTTCACTTTATTCAACGTGCGGCTTGCGACATATCCCGCGTTCTCCGCACCTTTCTTCATCAGCTCTTCCACGTACTTCTTATCCTGCATGAGTCTTGCGTACTCCTCGCGCACCGGCTTTAACTCATCCGCGACGCACTGCCCCACGCACACCTTGAAATCGCCGTAGCCCTTGCCGGCAAATTCTTGCGCGATTTCATCATACGTCCCGCCCGTGATGGAGGCGTAGATGGTCATTAAATTGTTGATGCCGTCCTTGCCCTCGCGGTAGACAACCTCGGTTTCGGAATCCGTCACCGCGCTCTTGAACTTCTTTAAGATGACATTCTCCTCGTCGAGAATGAAGACCTTCGATTTGGGGTTGGGGTCTGACTTGCTCATCTTCTTGTCCGGCTCCTGCAAGGACATAATCTTCGCGCCCATGGGCGGAATGTAAGGCTCCGGCAGCTTGAAGACCTCGCCGTAAAGATTGTTGAAGCGTGTCGCGACGTCCCTTGTAAATTCCAGGTGCTGCTTCTGGTCCGCACCCACGGGAACAAGGTCCGCCTGATAAAGTAAAATGTCCGCCGCCATGAGTGCCGGATAGGTGAACAGCCCCGCGTTCACATTGTCCGCATGCTTACTTGACTTGTCCTTGAACTGCGTCATGCGGGAAAGCTCCCCGAACTGTGAATAGCAGCTCATGATCCAGCCCAGCTCCGCGTGCTCATGCACATGGCTCTGCACAAAGACGAGGTTCTTCTCCGGGTCGATGCCGCACGCCAAAAGCAGCGCAAACGCGCTTAAGGTCTGCTGCTTTAACATCTTGGGATCTTGTCTGACCGTGATGGAATGCAAATCCGCAATGAAGTAGGCGCAGTCGAATTCCTCCTGCATCCTGCTCCAGTTGCGCACGGCGCCGATGTAATTTCCCAGTGTGAAGATTCCCTCGCCCGAAGGCTGGATTCCGGACAGAATACGTTTTTTGCTTAATCCGTCAGCCACAAGTACATCTCCTGATATTTTTTTGCGGAAACCTCCCAGGAATAGTCAACCGCCATCGCGCGGTCCACCATCTTGTTCCACTCCCGCTTGTAATCGTAATAAACACGTTGTGCTTCGCGGATGGTGTCTAACATCTCATCCGCATTGTAATTCAAAAACGCAAACCCCGTGCCCGAAGATTCAAACTTGTTGTATGGCTCCACGGTATCTCTTAACCCGCCTGTCTGCCGCACAATCGGGATGGTCCCGTAACGAAGGGGAATCAACTGCGACAGCCCGCAGGGTTCAAACAACGAAGGCATTAAGAACGCGTCCGCACCCGCATAAATCTTATGCGAAAGCTCGTCCGAATAATAGATGTTCGCGCTCACCTTGCCCTTGTACTTCCAGTCAAAATGCCGGAACATGTTCTCGTACTGGTCCGTTCCGGTGCCCAAAACAACAATCTGTACCGCGTCCTGGCAGAGCTTGTCCATCGCATACGCAATGAGGTCCATGCCCTTTTGATCCGTTAAGCGTGACACGATACCGATTACAAAGGTCTTATCGTTCTCCTCCAGTCCCAGTGTCTTCTGGAGGTCTTTTTTGTTCTTGCCCTTTTCCTTGCGGAAGGAAATCGCGTTGTACTTATGCGCGATAAAGGGATCCTTCTCCGGATTGAACTCCTCATAATCAATGCCGTTTACGATGCCGCGCAAATCGCCGCTTCTGGCACGCAGAAGCCCGTCCAGCCCTTCCCCGTAAAACGGCATCTTAATCTCTTCCGCATAGGAGGCGGAAACCGTTGTGATGGCGTCCGCGTAGACAATCCCTCCCTTAAGTAAGTCCGCATCGCCGAACAGCTCCAGCTTATCCGGCGTAAAGAAATAAGGCGGAAGACCGGTAATCTCCATCACGGTCTTCTTGTCCCACTTGCCCTGGAACTTTAAGTTATGAATGGTCATCACGACCTTGATGCCGCGGAAGAAGTCGTTGCCCTGGAAACGCTCCTTTAAGTAAACGGGAACCAGACCCGTCTGCCAGTCATGGCAGTGGATGATGTCCGGGCGGAATTCGATGACGGGCAGAATGGACAGCGCCGCCTTCGAGAAGAACGCGAAGCGCTCGATTTCAAAGATGACATCGTCCCCGTAAGGCGCGTCGCCGCTGAAATAATACTCGTTGTCGATGAAATAATAAGTGATCCCCTCGTGCTCTGCCTTGAAAACGCCCACGTACTCGCGCTTCCAGTGATAATCCATATAGAAGTTTGTGACGTAGGTCAGCTGTGAGGACCATTCCGCGTGCATGCACATATACTTGGGCAGTACCACACGCACGTCATAGTATTTTTTATCGATGCATAAAGGTAAGGATCCTACAACGTCAGCCAACCCTCCGGTCTTAATGAAGGGTACCCCTTCCGACGCTACAAACAGAATATTCTTCATTGATCTCCTCTTCCTGAAAACGTTCCGCATTATTTTACCACAGAACCACAAGATATGCTATGATTTTTTACATTAATAGACTAAAAAACATCGATTCTCACGGTTTGTCGCACTAATATTCTGACAATTTCGGTAATTTAGTCTTATTTAGG
>JAFSRL010000226.1 GCA_017446125.1 Lachnospiraceae bacterium | reverse complement strand
CAAAAATGAGTCACTGCACCCGTCCCCCTGACTCATTTCAGATATTCACTCATCTCAAAGTCCTGATACTCCGCGATTTCGACAAGCTCTTCGTCGGTCGCGGATTTTACTTGCTCCAAATCCACCTTCGCCGCCTGAAAGCCCGCCATCAGGCCCTTCTCGAAGTACGCAATGAGGTGCTCCCTGAGTTTGTTGTAGTCGTATTGTTTGTCCATCGTAAGCTCCTTTACAATCCGTTCGTTGTTTCCTTAGCAGAAAAAGAGTCGTCCGCCGCAGCACATGTTGCAGACCAGGTTCATCAGGCACAGCCGCGCACAGAATCCGGTGTCGATGTTCGTGTACATCCCGCCGTAGGGCGCGCGCTGCGTGTTGTACCAGTCGCCGCCGGAGTTTAAGCGGGTCAAAAAGTCGCGGTAATACGTGTTGTAGGGCTCCATATCGACCGCGGTCTTCGCGTGCTCCCTTGCCGTGACGTTGTTGCCAAGCCCGGCGTTCGCCAATGCGGAATAGTAGTACCACTGCGCGGTGCGGTTCGTGATGCTTTGCAGGACGTTCAACGCCTCGCGGTAATGCCGGCTCTGTAAGTAGTTTGCCGCCGCCCGCATGCGGACCGTTTCCTCGTCATCCCCGGAAGAGGACTGCGTATTCCGGTAGGTGCCAAAGCCGCCGAACGGCCCGAACCCGCCAAAGCTGCCAAAGCCGCCAAAGGGATTGCCCTGATAGGAGCCGCCGTAGGACGAGGAAGACCCGGAATAGGAGCCGGAATACGAGCTGCCGTGCGCACGCTCGTCCATGATCTGCTCATACGCCTGCTGTACCAGCTTGAACATCTCCTCCGCCTTCTCCCTGTTGGGATTGTCGACGTTGGAGTCCGTGTGGTACTTGCGCGAAAGTGTCCTGTATGCTTTTTTGATCTCCTCTTCTGAGGCGTCGCGCGTAAGCCCGAGCACCTTATACGGATCTGCCATGCTGCTCCTTTTCCCGTTTCATCCGGTATCCGGTCCATACGCCCGAATACAAAACATTTTTCAGTATAGAGACATTTTTGATGATTGGCAAGAACTCGAAGGCACGCGCCGCCTCGGAAATCATCATCGTTAAAAGGTCCTCCATATAAGCGTCGAAGTCGTCCCGCGTGCGCTTCAATTCGATGAGCGGGTTGTACGCGTTCTTCTTCATATCGTCCGCAAGGTCCTCGTACGCGTCCAAAAGATAGACAAACTTGCCCAAGTAAAATCCCGTATTGCGCAGGGCTGCGGTAAACAGATCGTCCTTGACGGTGAACAGACCCGCCATCAGCTCGCCGAAGATGCCGCTGACAAGATCAAGATCCGTGCTGAGTGCCTCTTCTGCCTCGCGCAGGGCTTTGATTTTGTTTTCGACAAGCTGCGCTTTTTTGGGATAGCTGCGTGTGATGTCATTGACCGCGTCCGCAAGGGCTTTGGAAATCACGAATCCCTTCACGTCGCGCTCGTCATCCCAGTCATCCTTGCCCTTGTAATACGCCAAGAGCACGTTCATCGCCGCCGCGTAATCCGTGAACTTGTTCACAACGGCGGGATGCTTATCAATCGGGTGCACAAGGCAGCGGATGTTGCCGGTCGTTTCGTTCGGTTCATAGAGGCCGGTTAAGAGCATCACAAGAAAGGTTAAGTCATAGCTTAACGTCATCTGGCCGCGCACGCCGTACAGCGCATGCAGCCTTCGGCACAGCCCGCAGTAATATGCGTGGTAGATGTCGAACTCCTTAACCTTGAGCTCCGGTTTATCGATGGTCACATAGCCAAACATGGTACTATTTTACACGATTGTGCCGCTATTTGTAAAAACGGAGAAAAAGGTATAGAATTGAGCCGTAAGAAAAACTTTTGAAAAGAGGCGTAAGGTATGCAGATACTGATTGTTGGATGCGGCAACGTGGGAATCGCGATTGCGGAGCAGCTCTCCACCGAAGGTCATGACATCACGGCAATCGACGAACGCAGCGACAACCTGCAGTATGCGGTGAACGCGTTTGATATCAGAGGCATTGTTGGAAACGGTGCCTCGTTTTCCATTTTAAAGGACGCGGGCGTGGAAACGTCTGACATGCTTCTTGCCGTGACGGATTCTGACGAGCTCAACATGCTGTGCTGCTTGATCGGCAAGCGGGCGGGCGCCAAAACAACGGTGGCACGCGTGCGCAATCCGGTCTACAAGCAGGAGCTTAACTACATCAAGTCTGAGCTTGACATCAACATGGTCATCAATCCGGAGGAAATTGCGGCGGCGGAAGCGGCGAGGAGCCTGAAATACCCGCTGGCAAGCAAGGTCGAATCGTTTGCGCGCGGGCGGGCCGAAATGGTACAGATGCGCATCGAAAAGGATTCGCCGCTGCGCGGAAAAAGCCTGATGGAAATCCGCACGGACTTAGCCGGCAATGTCATCTTCGCCATTGTGCAACGCGGGGATGAGGTTTACATTCCCTACGGCTCCTTCGTGTTACAGGAAAAGGACGAGGTATCGATTGTTGCGCCCTCAAAGGAGCTGCTTACATTTTTCAAAAAGGCAGGCATTCCGACCGCAAAGGTGCGGGACGCCATTTTGATCGGCGGCGGACAGACCGCCTTTTATCTTGCAAGGCAGTTGCTTTCGATGGGTGTCGATGTCAAGATTTTCGAAAAGGAAAAGGAGCGCTGCGCGAAGCTTTCGGAGGCGCTGCCGGAGGCGATGATCATCAACGGCGACGGCACGGACAAGGACATGTTGATGGAAGAGGGGCTTGCGGGCACGGACGCCTTCATTGCCCTGACCGGCATCGATGAGGAAAACATCATGATGTCGCTCTTTACCAAGAGCGTGTCGAAGGCGAAGCTCATCACGAAGCTGACGAAGGTTTCCTACAACGACATCATCGGCGAGATGGAGATCGGGACGACGCTTTATCCCAGACTCATCACCGCGGAACGCATCATCCGCTATGTCCGCGGCATTCAGGAGTCGATGGATTCCGAAATCGAAACGCTCTACCGCCTTTGCGACGGCAGGGTCGAGGCGCTCGAGTTTTTGATCAAGCGCGACGCGCCGGTGATCGGCGTGCCCTTGCAGGAATTGCGAATGAAGCGCGGCCTCATCGTTGCCTGCATCAACCACCGGGGCGATGTCATCGTACCAAACGGTTCCAGCACGATTGCCGCCGGCGACACCGTCATCGTGGTGACGAGACTGACAGGATTTAAGGATATCACGGATATCCTGGAAAAGAGCTGATGAACTATAAAGCAATCCGTTACATTTTATTCCGGGTGTTGGAGCTTTTGGGGGTGCTGTATCTTCTGCCGACCCTTGTGAGTTTGTTTTACAAAGAACGCAGTGCAATCCTGTTCTTGCTCGGGGCACTGTTCTTTTTTGCAATCGGTTACGCGGGCACAAGAAACCGCCCGACACCGCTTGTGTTCTATGCAAGAGAAGGCTTTGTCGTAACGGCTTTGGCATGGATTGTCATTTCCGCCTGCGGCGCGATTCCCTTTGTGCTTTCGGGCGCCATTCCGAATTACCTGGACGCCCTCTTTGAAACGGTCTCCGGCTTTACGACGACCGGCGCTTCCATCTTGAGCGATGTCGAGCACATGGAAAAGGGCGTGATGTTCTGGCGCTGCTTCACCCACTGGGTGGGCGGCATGGGATTTTTGGTCTTCATGCTGGCGGTCTTACCCTTGTCTGACGGCTACAGCATGCACTTAATGCGCGCGGAGTCGCCGGGGCCTTCCGTCGGTAAGTTTGTCCCGCGCGTGCGGCAGACCGCGGAAATTCTGTATGCGATTTACTTAGGAATCACGGTGATTGAAATTGTCTTACTCATGATCTCCGGACTGAGCTTATATGAAGCGTCGACGCTGACGTTTTCGACGGTGGGTACGGGCGGCTTCTCCATCACGAATGCCGGCATCAATCCGTACCCGGTTGCCTCACAGGCAATCATCACCTTCTTCATGGCGTTGTGCGGCATCAACTTCTCCGTGTTTTATTTCTTCATCATCAAGCGGCCGGATGAAGCGGTGAAGTCGGACGAGACGCGGTGGTATCTCATCACGATGCTTGTGAGCGCCATCCTCATCGCAATCAACGTGTATGCGGCGGGGATGGGAACCACACCCGGAATGACCTTCCACCATTCACTCTTTACGGTGGCGAGCGTCATGACGACGACGGGCTTTGCGACCTGGGACTTCAACCTGTGGCCGGAGTTTTCGAGGACGCTGTTGTTCTGCTTAATGCTCATCGGTGCCTGCGCCGGTTCGACGGGCGGCGGCTTCAAGTTCTCGCGTCTTGTCATCCTTGTGCGCAACATCCGCAACGAGCTGGGCTTTGTCGTGCACCCGAAGTCCATCAAGCGCGTCTACATGGACGGCGCGGTCGTTGAGCGCACGACGGTGAAATCCGTGACCGCCTATCTTTCGATTTACGTTTGCGTTTATGTGGTTTCGCTCATTCTTTTGTCACTGGATAAGTTTGATTTCACGACGAACATGACGGCGGTCGCCGCGACCTTAAACAACATCGGTCCCGGCTTAAACGTTGTGGGTGCAACCGGAAACTACGGCGGCTTTAGCGGCCTTTCAAAGGTGGTGCTCATCTTTGATATGCTTGCCGGACGACTGGAGCTGATGCCCATGCTGATCCTGCTTCGGCGCACGACGTGGAGAAAATAGCATGGAGTTGCGAATGGGGGACGCCCTGGTAAAGCTGCGGAGCAGCGACAGGGCGATTTTTACAGAATCAGAATCCTCACAAGATAGATTGCCGCTAAGTGCAGCGGGTAAAATGCATAGAAGGCGTATTTCAAAACGGGGTTGCTCTTTAAGAAGCCCCGTTTTCCGTTATACAAAAGAATTAAGAAAAACGACGGGAAGGCATAGACCTCCGTTGCCCAGGGTGTGATACGCTCCTGCCACGCAACCGGTATTGCGCGCAAGATGGCGTCAAAGACATCCTGTAAAAAGGGCGGCTCCACAAACAGAAACGGAACCATGCACAGGAGGACATACGGCACAATCGCCTGCGCAAAACGGTTCTTCGCAAGCACATAGAACAAAACAATCATCAAGACACCCCAGTAGCGGTAATCCGTGTTGAACTTGTCCGCGATGTAACAGCCCAAAAACGCAATGGCAACATAGGAAAGGGAGGTCAGGGCAAGCCGAAGCGTGTGCAGCGAATCCTTTCGGCCCCGCCCCTGCATGAAAAGGCGCTCCGTGATGTCCATGCACCAGATGACACAGAGCCCGATGAGCAGGGTCCAGAACACGTTCTGGCTGCCGTTTGCGGTATTCGGGTTTTGCTGCAAAACCAAAAGCGGGGTGAAGTCTTCGGGGTTCACCCAGATGGTTAAGGCAAGGTCAAAGAAAACCTCGGAAACCGCGGCGAACAAAGCCAGCGCCCCCGCGTAGCGGAAGCGGTTTCTTGTGTGAAAGAAGCCCTCCACCAATAAAAAGCAGTAGATGGGAAAGGCGATGCGCCCGATGTGGCGGCACAGGCGGTAGAATTCCTCCGCTGCCTGCGCATCCATGCCGGGCAGGAAGTGACCCAAATAAAAGGCACGGTACAAATAGCCGTGCGCGATATGATCGATCAACATTGTGACGACGGCGACGATCTTCAGGACGCTTCCGGAGATCATGCCGCTGTTGGTTCCTGTTTTGGCGCTCATGACAGCTATTATATCATATGAGATGACAAAAGGGACAGGTCCAAATGTCACCATGGGAAGCTGGTGACATTTGGACCTGTCCCTTTTGTCATCTGTGGTATAATAAGATATCTTAATTCATACGGAGGGTTACATGAGTATAGCTGACAGAATTTTTATCAACATGTGCCGCGACATCTTAGACAACGGCACGTCCACCGAGGGGGAAAAGGTGCGACCCGTCTGGCCGGACGGAACGAGCGCTTACACAATCAAAAAGTTCGGCGTGATCAACCGCTACAACTTCCAGGACGAGT
>JAFSRL010000225.1 GCA_017446125.1 Lachnospiraceae bacterium | reverse complement strand
GGTCGCAGCAAAATGCAAGCTCAATAAAACGGAAAACGGCGTAAAGGTCGAATGCAACTACACCGGCCCCAATGCTTCGCAGTACTTACAGTTTGTCGATAAGCACAAGGAGGAACTGACCGAGTATTTAATGAATCCGGACGCTGCGGACTTCTACGAGTGGATGGAAACCAGCCACCAGACCCCCATGTCCTTAAAAAAGCATGAAAAAGAGCAGCTTTTGCTTTATGTCAACTTCGATCCCAGAACCCTCATCATGGAGACCGGCATCGCGGATGAAAATGTCACCTTAAAGCTGGGCGCTCCGCTTGTTCGAATCGACATCAATAAGATGAGCCGCAACGATTTCAAGCTCAAGGTCTACGATATGCTCTTGCTTGCGGATGAAATTGCCGTTGCGATGAACAACGATTCGTTGCGCCGGATGGCGAACATTGAGATGGTTAAGACCTACTTAACCGAGATTTACGACAAGTACCACGAGGAACCGACAGCGAATTATTGACTCATTTTTATCTACCCACGAACAGCGTCCCGATAATCTTGTGGTCAATCATATCATAGAGCTGCTCGGGCTTTCTTCCGTTCATGATCAGTACATCGATTCCGTGCGAGGTCGCAAGATTTGCGGCCTCTAATTTTGTAATCATTCCGCCGCGGCCGCGGTTTGAATGCGTGCCCTCCGCAATCGCGCGGATTTCATCATCGATTGCCTCGACGCGCGAAATCAGCTTCGCGTCCGGATGCGTTGCGGGGTTCTTATCATACAAGCCCTCGATGTCGGATAAAATCGCAAGCTTCGAAGCGCCCGTAAAGATGGCAACCACAGCGGACAGCATATCGT
Organism: Lachnospiraceae bacterium; assembly: GCA_017446125.1. GTDB lineage: Bacteria > Bacillota > Clostridia > Lachnospirales > Lachnospiraceae > Butyrivibrio. Next base: position 2,820 of record JAFSRL010000225.1, on the reverse strand, counting down.
TGTCGGAGAACAGCTTCTCCGCGGATTCAATCTCCATCGAGGAAATCGAGTCGTTTTCGTTGACAATGGGAATGATGCGGTTTTCCAAAAGCGCATCGAAGGTATTGGTCAGGTTGTGACTCTTGAGCTCATCCTCCACATCCTCATTGGACAAAAGAATCTGTGCGGTGAGCTTGCCGTACTCGGAAAACAGCTTGTCATACAAATGCATGAGCTCGCACTGTCCGACCGCCGCCGCAGCCTGCTTCATCCGAAGGCTCTCCGGTTTCCTGTCAAGACGCATCTTCCCGGCGCCCACGGCAATCGCGCCGGAGGACACCAAAATCACATCATATCCCTTTGACTGAATTCCGGAAAGCGTGCGGCACAACAAATCTATCGCGCGGATATCCGTATCGCCCGCTTCATTCGTGATGGTACTTGTGCCCACCTTGACCACGATTCGTTTTTTGTTCAGGGTTCTTTCTTCAGACACCGCACACCTCGATGTGACAGGAACGCATGGTTTCAAGCGCCGCGTTGTGCTTCTTAGGTGTAACGCCCGCGCAGCAGGACGCGTCCACCTTCACATGCGCATGCGGTACAAAGGCTTTGACCAATAACGCGTTGGATACCACGCAGATATCGGTGCAAAGACCGACAAGCTCCACCTCGATTTCCTCCCTGTCGTTCTCCAAGTACATCAATTCACCCAAAGCGACAGACCCGAAGGTCGGTTTCTCGATGATATGATTCTCTAAAATCAAACCTTCAATCCGCTGATCCATCTTCCACCCGTCCGTATCCTTTACGCAATGCACCACGGGGAGGTTCTGACCTTCCTCCGTCCGCAAATAGTCTTCACCATGCGTATCCATCGTGGCATACACATCTTCCGCCGGGTAGGATTTGATCTTTTCAACGACCGCGTCGACAATCGCCTCCGCTTCCTTCGTTCCGAGCGCGCCGTCAATAAAATCCTTCTGCATATCGATTACGACAAGGATTTTACGCATTTAAATCGACGCTCCCAAGTTCCGTTTTGTTGATGACATAATACGCCTTCATTTCTTCCGGCTTTACATAGATTTCAAGGTCCGAAATGTCAGACAAGGACTTCTTCTCTTCCTTCCAGATTTCCTTGACCTTGTGCACAAGGTCCGCATTCGAAACGGACACACCGTCATACTGTAATACAATGTTCGTCTTCATGGAACAGACCCTCCTTTACCACCTTATTGTATCAAACTTCCTCACGAAAAAGAAGTCTCTTTGCACGCAGAAGCGCAAGCGCCTCCTTATCATTTTTCACTTGGTAACGCGTCTGAAAATACGCCTCGTTGACGATATGCGCCATGATGACGGAGTGCGCGGGCAGCTCCTGCGTTTCGCCTTTTGCCGCAAGCTCCGTTTCTTTTCGTAAGCGCCTTAAGTAATCATCATCGCGTACGCAGAAGACATCGTAATCGCGCCTGATTGTATCATACGGAATCGTCTTATCCCGCTCCAATTCGCAAACCGTTTCAAAGCCGAAGGGCGTATAGATTGCTTCGTCCACGGGAATCAAAAAGAAAAAGCAGATCTTGTTTTCCTGCGCGTATTCCTTCGCGGCTTTTAAAAGCGCCGCCATCCGTCCCTGATGACGGAATTCCTTCTTCGTTGCAACCGCAAAAATGTAATACGCGTCGACAACTTCGTTTTCAAGCGAAACACGGTACGGATTTAAATGCACCATGGAAATAACGCTCACTTCCCCCGCTTCGTTCGTCTCTTCATCCACAAGAATCACGTTGTCAAAACAGCGGTCCTCGTAGTAATAATCCACAAAGCCCTTCCCGTCATTGCAAAACACTTCCTCGTACAGGGCTCTGGTACAAACCTTTTCCTTATAATCCGTAATGATTCTGATCATGCTTCCACCGCCTTCACGGGCGGTTCTGTTTCCGCGCTTTGTGAATTGTTCCGTGCAATTTCGTCCTCGTAATAATCGTAAAGCTCTTCCTTGTAGCCTTCAAAATCTTTTTGCAGCACCATATACTTTCTGGCGTAGCCGATGGGCTGGTAGCTTTCCTTCGCCTGTCTTAGGCCGGGCTTTCCCATATCATCCTCGCGGTTGACGAGCTTTACCTCGGGGAACGCGTTCTGTAAAAACAACTGGTTGATTGCCTGATAGATGCCGGGGATTTCGCCGAAGGCTTTTTCGACGCAGATACACGCCATGTCCTCCGCAGGGTTATAGGCACCCACACTTAAGGCGCTTAGCTTTCCGTCAATGTAAATCCCGCCGGCACAGTACGAGATTGCGGTACAGCTCTCCAATATGCTGTTTAACCCGAGTGCCTCGCTTTCCAGCTCCGTGAGGGAGTCTGTCTGCATTTGTTCCTGTGCGGAAAACCACTCCTTCAAAAACGCCTTAACCTCGTTCTTCTGGTCACAGGCAATGGCGCGGTATTCAAAACGTCCTTCCATCTCGCGCATGAACTTGTTCACCAGGTTGCGTTTTTTCTGGAACTTCTTGCCGGGAAGGGTGCGCAGCTCTTCCGCGTCGTAGAGATAATCCTTTAAGTCCTCCTCCTCACAGACAATGAAGTTGGGATCCTCCTTAAGCTTTAAAAGCTCCACGCCTTCCTCATCCGCAAGATAGATTTTCAAGGGTTTTTGCAGGACCTCGTTGAAATAACGTTTTAAGAGATCAAAATAATAAGGCAGGTCTTCTTCCGCGCAATACGGGATGCAGGAAAAATGCTCCTCTCCGCCCCGCATGTGCATAAGCAGTGCCTTGTCATCCACGATGCAGCATTTGATGTTGTAATAATCCTGCCAGATATAGGTATCGAGCAT
>JAFSRL010000224.1 GCA_017446125.1 Lachnospiraceae bacterium | reverse complement strand
GTCACCTGTCCACCACCCTTCACACACCACAAACAATCCCTCCAGCACGCCCCAGGCGAGGTACGTCCAGCCGGCGCCGTGCCAGACGGCGCTTAAAACAAAGACAACCATCACATTCAGAAGCGTCCGCGCACGTCCCTTCCTGCTGCCGCCCAAAGGGATGTAAACATACCGCGTGAAAAATCTTGAAAGCGACATGTGCCAGCGCTGCCACAGCGACTTGATGGAGCGCGCCTGAAACGGCGAGCGGAAATTGTCCGGCAGGTCAAGGTTTAACATCCCTGCCACGCCCTGCGCCATGTCGCAATAGCCGGAAAAATCAAAGTACAACTGAAAGGCATAGGAAACCAAAACCGCAATCACGCAAAGCGTGTCAAGGTAATAGGTCTGTTCATATCCGTAGCGCACGACGGGCGAAAGCACATCCGCCAAAAGCACCTTTTTGGCGAGCCCCGTGATAAAGAGCAACAGAGCGTCCGTAAAACGTTCGACGGAAAATGTGCGCCTTGCGGTATCGCGCAACTGCGGCAGAAACTCCGAGGGCAGCGTGATGGGCCCCTGCACAAGCTTCGGAAAGAAGGTGATGTAGGTCAGGTACTCCGTCAGCGTGCAGCCGGAAGCAGAAAGCCCCTGCTCCTCATTCAGTACCGCACGCTTCATGTCAATGAGAAAGGCAATCTGCTGGAAGGTCGTAAAGGAGAGTCCCACGGGCAACAACAGGGCAAGCGGTGTAAACGTCTCTCCCGTAACGAGGGAAAGCTGCCCGCGGAAAAAGTCCAGGTACTTGTAGAGGAATAGCACTCCCAGGTGCAGCACCACGCCTGCGGTGCGCAGGGCTTTTACTTGTCCTTCCGCCTGCGTCCGTTTCATCCATGCGCACAGCCCGTAGGTGATGAGCGCGCTGCACAACAGTAACACCGGAAACAGCACGTGGAACATGCCGTAAAACAGGAGCGATGCGCAAATCAGCCACCATTGCGCCACCCGGTAATCCTTCCCCCGTGCGCACAAAAGGAAATAGCCCGTCAGTATGACCGGAAGAAAGACCAGTATAAAGGACAACGACTGAAATAACATAGCAAAAGTATATCACAAAACGGGGTTGCTAATTTATTACAAAAATGTTACAGTATAATTAAATAATATTACAAATATTTCTAATATGTTTCTAACTATTGCGTATTAGGATAACAAACGGAGGGAATTGTTTGTTATCTTGGAGGGTTGATTATGAAGTGTCGGACTATTAGTAAGATTTGTTTGTGTTTTCTGTGTTTTTCTTTCTTTTTCGGCGGAATCACCATGAAGGCGTCCGCCGCGGAGACGGCCACGGTGGAAAGCGTCCTGCTGCAGGACATCAACGAGCTGCGCGCGTACTACGGCCGGCAGCCGCTCTTCCTTGACGGCACGCTCTGCTACGACGCGCAGGTGCGTGCGCAGGAAATCACCACTTGTTTCAGCCACACCCGTCCCGACGGAACACCCTGGTACTATGTCGATTACTACCGCATGTACGGAGAGACCCTTGCGATGGGATATTCCTGCACGGAAAGCGGCGTGCACGGAATCGTCGATCTTTGGATGGACTCTCCCTCACACGCCGCCATGTTGTTGAATTCTGACTTCCGTACCGTCGGGTTTTCCGCCTGCATGGGTGCGGACGGCAACTGGTACTGGGCTGCGGAACTCGGTTATTGATCAGATTCTCGCAACGCCGTCCTTTTTCGCCGCTTCCGCAACGGCTTTTGCAACCGCATCCTTCACTCTGGGATCAAATGCCTGCGGTAAGATGTTCTCCGGATTCAGCTCGCTTTCCGGCACAAGCTCCGCAAGCGCATAGGCTGCCGCAATCTTCATGCCTTCCGTAATCTTGCTCGCCCTGACATCGAGCGCTCCGCGGAAGAGCCCCGGGAAGCACAGGACGTTGTTGACCTGGTTCGGGAAATCGCTTCTGCCGGTCGCGACGACGGCTGCGCCCGCTGCCTTTGCCTCATCCGGGAAGATTTCCGGTGTCGGGTTCGCGCAGGCGAAGATGATGGGATCCTTCGCCATGGTTCTCACCATGTCCTGCGTAATCGTGCCGGGGCCGGAAACACCGATAAAGACATCCGCATCCTTGATGACGTCCGCGATTGTGCCGGATACCTTGTCCTGATTCGTAATCTTCGCCATCTCTTCCTTGATCGGATTCAAGTTGTCGCGTCCTTCATAGATCGCACCCTGGCGGTCGGTCATGATGACGTTCTTTAAGCCCATGCTCATAAGAAGCTTGATGATGGCGATGCCGGCTGCGCCCGCGCCCGTCGTGACAATCTTCACGTCTTCAATCTTCTTGCCCACAAGCTTCAACGCGTTGATGACACCGGCCAGCGTGATGACCGCCGTGCCGTGCTGGTCGTCGTGGAAGATCGGGATGTCGCATTTCTCGATCAACTGCTTTTCAATCTCAAAGCATCTGGGAGCGGCAATGTCCTCTAAGTTGATGCCGCCGAAGCTGCCCGCCAAAAGCTCCACGGTGTGGACGATCTCGTTCACATCCTTGCTGCGGATGCATAAGGGAATCGCATCCACATCGCCGAAGGCCTTGAACAGGACGCACTTGCCTTCCATGACCGGCATACCGGCCTCCGGACCGATGTCTCCCAGGCCCAGAACCGCCGTACCGTCCGTCACAACCGCGACCGTGTTCCAGCGGCGCGTCAGGTCATAGCTCTTGTTGACGTCCTTTTGAATCTCCAGACACGGTGTCGCAACCCCCGGTGTATAGGCAATTGACAATGCCTCCTTGCTGTCTACCGCGGCGCGCGGGACCACCTCAATCTTACCCCTCCATTCCGCGTGTTTCTCCAACGCAACCTTTCCGTAATCCATACACCTTTCCTCGCTTTCTTTTTTATTAAATCGTATTACTGTTTTTCCCAATCATTGTCTTTTAAGTTGGTATAAATGTAAACGCCGGCACTGACCGAGCAGATTAAGAACATAATCACGGACAGCGCTGCCGAGCGGTTATAATTCAGATATTTGTTGAACTGGTCGAATAAGGCAATGCCCAGCATCTTGGGGGAATTGCCGCCCATTAAGTACGGTGTCGTGAAGCTGCCCACATTCGTCATCCAGACAAAGGTTGCCGCGATGACGACGTCCTTGACGGACAGCGGCAGAATCATGGAAGTAAAGACCTTGAAGCGTCCGGCACCCACGTCACGCGCACCCTCCACGATGGAGTCGGGGATGCCGCCCAAGCCCGCCGCAATCATCATGGCGGCGAACGGAATGTTGAACCACAGGTTCATTAAAATAATACCGCTTGCGTGGTACATGAGTCCCAACTTGATGTCGTGTCCGAACTGCAGCCCGATGCGGTTGATGAGCCCGGAGTCGCGGATGATGGTGATCATCGCGTAGACCGCGCACATCGCGGGGACAAAGCGGGGCAGAAGATACAGTGTCCCGATGGTCCTGGAAATCCAGGATTTCGTAAAGCGTAAATACAGCGCCAGCAAATACGCGATGACGATGTCAATCACGACGGTCGTGATAACGACAAAGAGCGTATACGTCAGGTTCCTTAGCTGCGCCTTTTCGGTAAAGAAGAACAGATAGTTGTCAAAGGTAAAGGCACCCGTCTTCGCGTCCTGAAAGCTCCGGCCCACCGCCAGAAGAATCGGATACGCGACACTCAGCATCACGACCATAAAGGCCGGGATGACCATGCCGTATGCAACTGCCAGTTCTTTTACCCTGTTTCTCATAAAACCCCTCTTAAAAAACTTCTTTGTCGCGGCGGGTGCAACGCACCCGCCGCAGAAAAACACTTAAATCGTAATTACTGTAAGGTTCCGATCTCGTTGTCCCATCTCTCGTTGAAGGTGGTGCCCAGGTTACCAATCGAGATGATGCGGAAGGAGGAAACATCCAAGTTCGCGATGTCCTCGAAGCCGGACATATCCATGTTGGACGTGTCGATGAGCGGGATCGCCGCCATATCCTTGAC
>JAFSRL010000029.1 GCA_017446125.1 Lachnospiraceae bacterium | reverse complement strand
TCCGGCGTGATCTCCGAAGAGATCAAGACGCTGGAGAAGACGAGCGTTGACAACGTGGAGCAGACGGGTCGGCTGACGGGGGATATACAGAAGTACAAATACTAATCCTTATAGTTCACTCCCCTGTCATACAGCTCCTCCACCTCCTTCGACGCGTAGCCGGAGAGGTTTGTCGCGGCGATGGCGATGATGAAGCCTGCGATAAAGCCCGGCGCCAGCTCATAGATGCCGGTCCAGGACAGGAAGACGAGCCAGAGGATATCCACCGCCGTTCCCGCGACGATGCCGGCGATTGCGCCGGTAAAGTTAAACTTTCTCCAGAAGAGACTCAAAATGATCGTCGGTCCGAAGGCTGCGCCAAAGACGCCCCACGCGTTCGACACGAGTCCCATGATGGAGCCGCTGTTCGGGTTCGACGCGATGACGAGCGCGCAGACCGCGACCAAGAGCACGACCATGCGCCCGATCCAGAGCATCTCGCGGTCAGACGCCTTGCCGCCTCTGACGATCGGTTTATACACGTCGGAAGCAAAAGCGCTCGCCGCGGAGAGGAGCTGCGAATCCGCCGTCGACATAGAGGCTGCCAGCACCGCGGAGAGCAGGATGCCGGAGATCACGCCCGGGAAGATCCTGCGCACCATCTCGACGAAGACCAGCGAATTGTTGTTGATCGTCTCATCGAATCCCAGGAACATCCGCCCGACGATCCCGATCACCGCCGCAAAGATGAGGATGAGGATCGTCCATGTGATCCCGATCTTCGCGGACTTCTTTAACTCCTTCTGCGAGTTCAGGGACATAAAGCGGATGATGATGTGCGGCATACCGAAATACCCCAAGCCCCACGCAAGACCTGATACGATCTCGCGCCAGTCCGCAAAGGGATTCCAGTAGTTCGCCGGCATCGAAGCGGCAGCCCCCACATCGATCATCGCCACCGCAAAGATGGGCGCCAGTAACATCGCGCCCAGGATCAGCATCCCCTGGAAGAAGTCCGTCCAGCACACGGCGGAAAAGCCGCCCAGAAACGTATAGCTGATGATGATGATCGCCGCCAGATACATCGCGACGGTCGCATCCAGACCGATGACCGTATTGAACAGCGTGCCGCAGGCCTTGACGCTCGACGCGGCATAAATGGTGTAGGCAACCAGAAAGACCGCCGCGCAGATGACCTGCAGCGCACGGCTCTTCGCCAAAAAGCGGTTGGAAAGATACTGCGGAATCGTGATCGAGTCATTGGCCACAATGGAAAAGCTGCGCAGACGCGGCGCCTCGACGATCCAGCTGATTGTATACCCGATTGCAAGCCCGACGGAGATCCACACCTGCCCTAAGCCCAGCGCATAGATCGAGGTCGGCAGACCCATCAGCACCCAGGCGCTCATGTCCGAGGCCCCGGCGGAGAGTGCCGCGACCCACGGTCCCATTTGGCGTCCGCCTAAAAAGTACGTCTTTTCGCCGCCGTTCCTGTCCTTGATAAAGAAAAAGATGCCGATTCCCAGCATGAAACACAGATAGATGATAAAGATGACGATTTCTGCAGTCCGCATGATGTACCCTAAACTCCTTCCAACAATTTAAAACTGTACTACACTAAAGCATTAACTTACTAAGTATAGTACAGTTTCTGTTGAAATTCAAGTTGAAATCACAGGTTACATCTTGTCGGGCGCCGAGAAACCGAGCAGGTCGATGCCGGTCTCCAAAACCTTTTTGGTCATGTTCAAAAGCGCGATGTAGCCCGCCTTTTTGTCCGCATCCTCCTCCACGAGGATCTTGGTCCCATGGTAGAAAGAGTTGAAGGCGTTCGCAAGATCATAGATGTAGCTGCAGAGCTTGCTCGGCATATTCTCTTCCGCCGCCGCCTCGACCGCTGGCGTGAAGGCCGTGAGCGTCAGAGCAAGTGTCTTCTCCGCTTCCGACTGCGCGACGTTAAACGCAGCCGCTTTCACATCGCCGCCCGCTTCCTCATACTTTTTCAGGATCGACTTGATGCGGACGATCGTATACAGAATGTAGGGACCGGTATCCCCCTCAAACGCGGAAAACTTCTCCACGTCAAACACATAGTCCTTGCTCGGCTGATTGGAGAGGTCGCCGTACTTTAAGGCGGCGAGTGCCACCGTGTGCGCGGTCTCACCGATCTCATCTTCCGGCATATCAGGATTGCTCTCCTTGATCTTGACGCGCATGCCTTCCTCGATCTCGTTGATGAGGCTCTCAAGGCGCATGATACCGCCCTCGCGCGTCTTAAAGGGCTTACCGTCCCTGCCGTTCACCGTGCCGAAGCCGACAAAGGTCAAGTCTGTCTCCGGCAGGACCAGCTTCGTTTTTTTCGCTGCGCGAAAGACCTGTAAAAAGTGCATATCCTGCCGCTTATCCACGACATAGATCACGTAGTCCGGATGAAACTGCTTCATGCGCTCGTCCAGGGTCGCAAGGTCCGTCGTCGCATAGAGCGCCGCGCCGTCCGACTTTAAGACAATGCAGGGCGGGATCTCTTTGGCGTCATCCTCTTTCGCCACATCGATGACAAGCGCACCGTCCGATTCATGAGCATAGCCATGCTGCTTAAAATACTCCACCATCGGCGGGATCGTATCATGTACCGTCGACTCGCCCCACCACAGGTCGAAGTCCACGTTCAGACGCTTGTAATTCTTTTTCAAGTCCGCGACCGACACATCCACGATGTGCTTCCAGAGCGCACGGTAACCCTTGTCCCCGT
>JAFSRL010000223.1 GCA_017446125.1 Lachnospiraceae bacterium | reverse complement strand
TACTTCTTACAGATGTCAGAGCCCAACTGCACATGCGTGCCTTCCATGTCCTTATCCACGGCCTTGCCGATGTCATGCAACAATCCCGCACGGCGTGCCAGTCTGGCATCCAATCCCAGCTCGTTTGCAAGAATTCCCGAAAGCTGCGCCACTTCCACCGAATGCTTCAAGGCATTCTGCCCGAAGCTCGTTCTGAACTTCATGCGTCCCAAAAGCTTGATGAGCTCCGGATGTAATCCGTGCACACCCGCTTCGAGTGCCGCATTCTCGCCTGCTTCCTTCATGATGTTCTGGACTTCCTTCTCCGCTTTTTCGACCATTTCCTCGATCTTTGCGGGATGGATTCTTCCGTCCACGATGAGCTTTTCCAAAGCGATCTTCGCGACCTCGCGCCGCACCGGATCAAAGCCGGATACAACGACCGCCTCAGGTGTGTCATCGATGATGAGGTCCACACCCGTCATGGTTTCCAGGGTGCGGATGTTTCGACCCTCGCGGCCGATGATGCGTCCCTTCATTTCATCCGAAGGCAACTGCACGACCGAGATGGTGGTTTCGGAAACCTGATCCGCCGCGCAGCGCTGGATTGCGGAGACCACATATTCCCTGGCCTTTTTATCCGCTTCTTCCTTCGCTTCCGACTCCAGGTTTTTGATCATCATCGCCGTTTCGTGCTTAATCTCATCCTCCATGGCGGAAAGCAACTGTTCCTTTGCCTGGTCGGAGGTTAATCCTGAGATTCGCTCCAATTCCTGTACGCGTTGTTCATTCAGCCGCTCAACTTCCTTGCTCTTTTTGCTGAGTGACTCCTCTCTTGCGTGCAGCGATTGCTCTTTTCGCTCGATTTGTTCCGATCGCTTGTCAATGGTCTCTTCCTTTTGCTGAATCCGGCGTTCCGATTTCGAGATTTCGCTTCTGCGGTCACGGATTTCCTTTTCCAATTCGTTCCGCGCCTTCAGCGACTCCTCCTTCACCTCCAAGAGCTTTTCGCGCTTGGTTTCCTCCGCGCTTTTCAAAGCCTCGTCGATGATCGCTCTCGCCTTTTCTTCCGCACTTCCTACCTGTTTTGTCGCAACGTTTTTCTGATATACATTCATTGCTACTGCCACGATTACAGCCGTAAGAAGCGCAGTAATGACAACTAACAGTACTGGTTGCATTAGGAGCACCTCCTTCTAATTATGTAGTTTTCACGGTTCGTTCCGGTAAGGCCCAAAAAAATTTACCGGAAATTTATGTTTTTTCGTATAGAATGTTGCGAAATTACACTCATACTCAAAAATTAGCCAAAATTCATTTTACGACTTTTGACAACATCTGTCAATCGTTTCGCACAAAGCGATACCCCCATACGATAAACTACCTTCTTGCAAAGGGAGGACCAAACGGTCCTCCCTTTCGCGTGTGTATGTGCCATTTAATTCCTTATTTATTTAACGCGCGCAAGCGTTTTCGCTCATGATACGCCAAGCACTGCGATGAGCCCGAAGCGCGCCTCGTTTCGGACAGGAGTAGACTCACGAGGCGCCGGTCTCATCTCGTGGCGTATAAATCGCGAAAGCCGCTTGCGCGCGTTACATAACTTTGAGCTGAGGTGAAAAAGCTATGGCGGGCAGGGCGTTTGCGCTATTGGGAAGGTTCTACGCCCTTGTTACCTTGTCAGCGTACCGAGCGCACCGGCGAGGTAGAAGAAGCCGTAAAAGCTCTCATCGGTGAGCAGGGTGTTTATGTCCGTCCCCGCAGGGATGGTGAAGGTGCAGCGGTTACCCTTGTACTCGCCGTCCAGGAAGCTGACCTTAAGTGTCACATCGGGGCGTGTGGCAAGGGTGTCAAGGATTGCACGGTGAAAAGAGATCCAGCGCGCGGTCTTAATCTCCACCGCATCGCCCTGTGCGGCATTACGGATTTTCTCTATCGTCTCTTTCTGAAAAACACCGTAGCCCGTCACCGGAACGCGGTAGAGCACGGCACCGCAGTGTGCGCATACATAAATCTCCTCACCGTCGTCCTGCGCGGTGGCCGCTTTGGACACCTGCCAGGAGAGCGCCTTGTGTATGCCGGTGCAGGCGCCGGAGGACGTACTCGTGCTGCTGCCTGTGCTGCCGGGGTTTGCAGACGCGGTGAGTACATAACTGCTTGCACCCGTGTAGCCCGGTGCGTTGATGGTGCCAGGGCATCCCAATGCCGGTCCACTGCTGGCTGTTATATTAACATTTGCGCCGTTTGCAATATCAATCTCTGTGCTGGCATTAATACCCTCCCCGCCGGTTACATTCAGGGTCGCGCCGGAAGCAACGGTTACGCGATCAGTTGTGATACCCACCTGTGCGCCATACGCCGTCACGGTACCGCCGTTAATTGCGACGTCATGATAGCACTGTATGCCGTAGTGGCTTCCTCCGTTCGCGTTCACGACGCCGCCGTTGATCCTCGCGTTGCCGCCGAGCTGAATGCCTGTCTCTGAACCGGTCGCATTCAACGTGCCGCCATTGACCGTGAGGTCTACTGAAGCAACACCATATAAATTGCTCGTGTTGTTCGTAGCGTTGACCGTGCCGCCGTTCAGTGTCAGGCTTCTCGCATTAATCATCCCGTTTACATTCAGCGTGCCCGGTCCCTGGAATATCAGGTTTGGACCACTGAGAGACGAAAGCGTCGTCGTCCCGTCCAGGGTGATCGTGACCGTGTCGCCGGATTTCAAACTGTACTGTGAATACAAATCCACATCCATACCGTTCACCGACACCGGCGGATCACTTTCAAACACCATCTGCCCGTTATTAAACGAAAGTGTGTAATTCGCCGCATAGACCGTCATCGGGCTTGCAAGCATACCGGCGCATACCGCCGTCACTCCCAGCACGACTGCGCACAAAACAGCCAGCGCCTTTTGTACGCGTTTTTTACTTCCTGTTGTTCCTGTTGTCTTCATACATGCCTCCTCTTTTTTTGTTCCATTGTTTTGTTTTTGCAATCCGTCCATTCACACACAGAATCCGCCGCAACATGACATCTGTAACACAACAAGGGGACGGCTCCCTTGCGGAAACCGTCCCCATACGTTTAACCCATATTTACACTGACAGCGTTTACTTCATAGGCATTATGGCAGCC
>JAFSRL010000222.1 GCA_017446125.1 Lachnospiraceae bacterium | reverse complement strand
CTCCGTGTTGATGACCGGCACGTTCATCTTCACCGCCATCTCGATCAGCTTTTTCCAGTTCTCGACAGCATGTTTTCTCTGTTCCTCATCCGGACCCGACCAGCGGTACACGCAGATAAAGGAAGAAATCCCCACACCGGTGTCCTTCATCGCCTGCCGGTACTCCGCCTCCGTCTCTTCGGAGAAGAGCGGGTGGGTGTAGAACGGATTGATGCAGGGATGCGGTGACTGTTCGATCCACTTGTATCCCCAGTCCGCGACCTTGTAGACAATCTCCTTGATGGAAAGACCCTGCTTGGCCAAAACGTCAACATCAAATGCGATCTTCATAGTGCCCCCTTTCAGGAATCTTAAACGACGTTACCTAAAGGATAACATCTTCTTATAACGTGAGCAATTCATTTTTGATGAAGCTCTCCTTGCACTTAAAGGCAATGTCGGTCGACTTCGTGCCGTCATACACATTCGGCGTCGGCTGTTTCAGATTCAACACGGCCTCGCAGTAAACCTCGAGCTCCCGGATGTAGGCCTGGTGCCATCTCGCGACGAAGTCCTGATAGCATTCGCGGCAGACCCCGTGCTCCGAAAAGACCTCCACAAGGGAGTCCGTCGGTGTCGCGCCGATGCGCAGCATGCCCTTGGTCCCCATGATCTCTGTCTCGACGGCGCTGCCGTGCGCGGCGGTGCGGTTTGCAAAAAAGAAGGCCATGGTTTCATTCTGCATCTGCATCAGGCAGGAAACGTTGTCCCCGTCATCCCAGTCCTTGTACTGCGGGAACTCGTAGCAGCCGCCGATTGCCCAGAGCTTTTTGGGCTCCGAACCCGTCAGCCAGCGGATGAGGTCGATGTCGTGGATATTCATGTCAATGAATTGTCCACCGGACTTGGGCGCGTACGCGAGGTTCCCCTCAATCACCGTCCGGGGATCCTGTGAGTAGCTGCGGACCAGGACGATGTCGCCGATGTCGCCGCGGTCGATCTTTTGTTTCGCGACCTCATAGGAGTGATCGAAGCGGCGCATGAAGCCCAGCATGAAGATGAGGTCAGGATGCGCCTCGATGATTGCCTCCGCCTCCTTGCACTTCTCAACGGTTTCCGCAAGCGGTTTTTCGCAAAAGACATGCTTGCCCGCATCCATTGCAATGCGAATCATCTCAACGTGGGATGCCGTGTTTGTGACGATGGCCACCGCCTCGACATTCGCATCGGCACACAGATCCTTGGGATCCGTATAAACCGCAGTGACCCCCAGGTCCTCCGCAGCCTTTTTGGCGGCCGCCTCATTGCCGTCACAGATTGCCACCAGCTCCGCCTGCGGGATGCGCGTTGCGAGATTGCAGGCATGCTCGTAGCCCAGTCTGCCGACACCGATGATTCCGAACTTAATCTTCTTCATGTTGAATACTCCTTCCTATGACAAAATAAAAAGACTTGTAGTTCCACAATACGCCAAACACAAGACGCTTGTCAATTTGAACAAAAACGAACCGATTGCACGCAATATAAACGATCATTATCCACAAAAACAATTGTTGTGGATTTCAGGACAATCATGTATAATGAAGCGGTAACTATTTCTCAATCAATTCGATAGGAGGTTGATTTATGAAAAAGAAACTTGCATTACTGATGGTGGCTGCGCTTATGGCAGGCATCGTAGGCTGTGGCGGACAGCAGCAGCAACAGGCTGCGCCGGCACAGGAAGCTCCGGCAGAAGAGGCAGAAGCCCCCGCTGAGGAAGCGGCTGAGGCATCCGGCGATGCGGCAGGCTTAAAGGTTGGTATCTGCCTCCCGGCAAGAGACCAGTACTGGACCACGTTCGAGACCGGTATCATCTCCCAGGCGGAAGCCCAGGGCATCGAGACCCAGACCGTCGTTGCGGATGAGGACTTCTCCAAGCAGGTCTCTCAGATCCAGACCTTTGCCAACAACGGCTTTGACGCGATCATCCTCGGCATCACCGATGCCAGCTCTTACCAGGAAGCTCTGGATGCGTCCGGCGACATGAAGGTTGTCTTCTTCAACCGTGCGCTGACCGACATGAGCGTTCTTGACGGTGAGAAGTGCGTCTACGTCGGCATGTCCGAGTATGATGCGGGTGTTGCGCAGGGCGAGTGGCTCTCCAACTACTTCAAGGAACAGGGCAAGACCGAGTTGAACGGCGTGCTCTTCATGGGCGTGTTAGGTCAGGAATCCGTTTCCAACCGTACGGCGGGCGCCAAAGAGACCTTAGAGAAGAACGGCTTCACCGTGACCTGGGGCTTAGATGACACCGCGAACTGGGATCGTACCGAAGCGATGAACAAGTTCACCCAGTATCAGGGCTCCGGTGCGGAAATCGACTTAGTCGTCTGCAACAACGACGAAATGGCACTTGGTGTCATCGAGGCGATCACGGCAGCAGGCAAGACGGTTGACATCCCGGTTGTGGGTATCGACGCGACCGAGACCGGCTGCATGGCGGTTAAGGAAGGCAACATGGCCATGACGGTTAACCAGAACCCGCACTTCCAGGGTACCGAGGCGTTGGCATGCGCGGCGGGCCTTGTGAACGGCTCCCTGCCGGCAAGCGTGGATACGACCACCTTTATCGATTCCACGCCGGCGGATGCAATCACCCCTGACAATGTTGACGAGGTGCTTGCAGGCTACGGCCACTAAAGCTCCACTGAACCATAACAAATACTGATAGGAGGCCGCTGCGCTTAGACTCTGGGCGCAGCGGCTTATCACAAAAACAGATAGGTGGGGGTAACATTTTGAGCGAATACATTCTGGAAATGACGGGCATCAACAAGGAGTTCCCGGGCGTCAAGGCCCTGCAGGATGTCCAGTTTAATCTTAAGCCCGGTGAGGTACACGCCCTGATGGGTGAGAACGGCGCCGGCAAATCCACACTCATGAAATGCCTGATCGGCATTTATCACAGAAACTCCGGAACCATCATTTATGACGGGCAGGAGATTGATTACGGAACCACTTCGGAAGCGCTGAATAACGGCCTGTCGATGATCCATCAGGAGTTGTCTCCCGTGCCGGAACGTACCGTGACGGAGAACGTCTGGCTCGGACGCCAGCCGATGAAGAACAAACTGATGGTCGACCACAGAAAGATGCGCGAGGATACGGTCAAGCTCTTTGAGCAACTCAACGTCGTCATCAATCCCGATGAGAAGATGAAGTACCTGACCGTCTCCCAGATGCAGATGGTCGAGATTGCCAAGGCCGTATCTTATAATTCGAAGATTGTCATCATGGATGAGCCGACCTCGTCCCTGACGGAGTCGGAGGTGTCACATCTGTTTGACATCATCCGGATGCTCAAGGAACAAAACGTCGGCGTCATCTACATCTCTCATAAGATGGAAGAGATCTTCCAGATTTGTGACCGCGTTACCGTCATGCGTGACGGACAGTATGTCTCAACCGATAACGTATCCGATATCACGATGGACCAGCTGATCACCAAGATGGTGGGACGCGAGCTGACCGACCTCTTCCCGAAGACGGAATGTGAGATTGGCGAGGTCGTGTTAGAGGTCAAGGACTTAAAGGCCGGCCGCATGGTGAAAAATGTCTCCTTTGACCTGCGGCGTGGTGAGATTCTGGGCTTTGCCGGACTCGTCGGCGCGGGGCGGACCGAGACGATGGAGGCGATCTTTGGACTCAGAAAGATCGAGTCGGGGAGCATCAAGTACAAGGGGCAGGAGATCCACATCAAGTGCCCGGACGACGCAATCAAGTTAGGGATCGACTATCTGACGGAGGACCGCCGTGCCAAGGGCATCGTCGGCATCCGTAACATCCGCGACAACACGGTGCTTTCCTGCCTGTCCCGTTACGGGACGCCCTTAAACCAGGCCAGGATGCGCGCGGATACGCAGGAATACATTGACAAGCTTTCCACCAAGACCCCGAGCCAGGAAGAGGAGATCAAGAATCTCTCCGGCGGTAACCAGCAAAAGGTGCTCTTAGGGCGCGTGCTCTTAACCGGGCCCGACGTCCTGATCGTAGACGAACCGACACGTGGCATCGACGTCGGCGCGAAGTCGGAGATTCATGCGCTGTTATCACAGCTTGCGGGCGAGGGCAAGGCGGTCATCATGATCTCCTCCGAGATGCCGGAAATCATGGGGATGAGCGACCGTCTGGTCGTCATGCACGAAGGCGATGTCACCGGAATCATTGACCGGTCGGAGTTCAGCCAGGAGCTGATCATGAAGTTTGCAACCGGCGTGACGGAGTAAGGAGGAAGGCAAAATGAAAAAAGAGTTTGATGCAAAAAGATTTATGAAGGACAACACGATTTGGGTCATCTTTATCGCGTTGTTTATCGTGTCCGCCATTGCGAACAGGAACTTCCTGACGAAGGCGAACATTTCCAGTGTTTTGATGACGGAATCTATCATCGGAATCCTGGCGGTCGGTATCATGTGGTGTATCCTTTCCAGAGGAATCGACCTGTCGCCGGGTGCCATCGTGGCGTTGTCCAGCTGTATCGTGGCGAGTCTTTCCCAGCGGCCGGAGTACGTCGCGAAGATGCTGCCGGGCGTCAACCTGCCCGTGCCGGTTGCGATTTTAATCACGGTTGTGATTTGTACAATCTTTGGTATCATCAACGGTGCGTTGATTGCGTACACGAAGATCCCGGCCTTCATCGCGACCTTAGGTACCCAGCTGATCGCGAGAGCGGCTGCGCAGCTTTACACCAACGCGTATCCGATCCCGGAGTTAAAGCCCACCTTAAAGTTTCTGGGACAGGGCAACATCGCCAGCATTCCGGTCATCGTCATCATCTTCATCTGCTTTGCCGCGGTCAGCGGTTTCATGCTGACGCAGACACGCTTCGGAAAGAATGTCTTTGCAATCGGAGGCAATGACCAGGCGGCGCGTGTGGCCGGTATCCGTGTGGAGAAGAACCTTGTCTTCGTTTATGTCTGGAGTGCGTTCTGCGCTTCCGTCGGCGGCGTCTTACTGGCGGCCCGCTCCGGCAGCGGTAACTCCGCGGCAGGCTTAAACTACGAGCTGGATGCAATCGCCGCGGCAACGGTCGGCGGCACAAGCCACACCGGCGGTGTCTGCCGTATCTCGGGCGTCATCGCGGGTATCCTGATCCTTGGCGTGGTGAAGAACATCATGCTGCTCGTCGGTATCAACCCGTACTGGCAGCAGGTCGTTAAGGGCCTGATCATCATCGGGTCCGTGGTGCTCGATATGCGTAAGAACCTGCGTAAGGATTGATAAAGCGCGGGTGATGAAACACACAGCGGCCCGCCGGATGGCGGGTCGCTTTTACGGCACAATTGTCTTATCTTTATCAATTCAGTCTTAGGAGGAAAACATATGGCGATCCAGATCTGTGGCGCACCCTGTTGCTGGGGTGTGGACGACCCGAAAAACCCGTATCTCCCCCCGTGGCAGCGGGTCCTGTCGGAGGCGCATGAAGCGGGTTACCGCGCAATTGAGTTAGGACCTTACGGCTATCTGCCCATCGATGTGAAGGTTGTTTCCGAAGAATTAAACAAAAACCATCTCGCGATCGTTGCGGGAACGATCTTCCACGACCTCGTGGACCCGGAGAATCAGGAGAGTGTCCTGCAGGCCGTCGATGACATCTGCAAGCT
>JAFSRL010000028.1 GCA_017446125.1 Lachnospiraceae bacterium | reverse complement strand
TTTTCCGCCACCAGGGAAACACAAACAGGATACACCGAAAATATGCTGTTATCAATAAAAATGTGAAAGCCTTAAAGCTACATATGAAAGGGTAACTGCTACCCCAGAAATCAGAAGTGGCATTTTGGAAAACATTTTACGAGAAAAAAAATCTCCTTGCTTTTTTCGTTTGAACCTCTTACAATAAGTCTATCCTGCCGTGCGGAATTCACTGCACGGATTTCACGAATGATTTTGGGGTGTACGGGACGCGTGTAATACTGCGCCCTTTTTTCGTCCGGTTGCCTGCTTCAGCAGGCCTGGAATACCGGACTGCATGGATATTATGACGACGAACAAAGTGAGGAGGAATCATATGTACAGTACGGTTACTTCGGGTGCCGTGCACGGGATGGAGAGCTACCTGATGCAGGTGGAGGTCGACGTCTCGGACGGGCTGCCCGGTATGTTTATGGTAGGGTTTATGTCTGCGGATGTGAAGGAGGCATCCGAACGGGTGAGGGTTTCCATCCGCAATGCGGGAATCCGGCTCTTGCCGAAGAAGATCACGGTCAACTTGTCTCCCGCGAGCATCCGCAAGCAGGGCATCGCGGTGGACCTGCCCGTGGCGGTCGGAATCTTAACCGCGATGGAGGAGATTCCGGCGGCTGCGCTGCACAAAACAATCATCGTGGGAGAGCTTGGACTCAACGGCGAAGTGAAGCCGGTGCGTGGGATTCTTCCCATTGTGCGTAAGGCGTTGCAGGAGGGGTATGCAACCTGCATTGTGCCCAAGGAAAACGCGCAGGAGGGCGCGGTGATCCGCGGAATCAAAACGATTGGCGTTTCGACGTTAACGGAGACCATCGAATACCTAAGGTCTGCGCCCGGGGAGGGTGCGCCGACAATCACGCCGGCGGTGGTGGACATCAAATCACTGTTCCAAAAGGGCGTAACGGAGGGCGATGAGGATTTCTCGGACATCAACGGACAGTCCGCCGTCAAGCGTGCGGTCGAGGTGGCGGCTGCGGGGTTCCATCACATCCTTCTGGTGGGCCCGCCCGGCAGCGGCAAGAGCATGGTCGCAAAACGCATTCCCGGTATTCTCCCGCCCCTGGCGGAAGAGGAGAGCATGGAGGTCTCCACCATCTACTCCGTCGCGGGACTCTTAAAGCCCGGTCAGACACTCATTACAAAACGCCCCTTCTTAAGCCCGCATCACACGATTACGCAAAGCGCTCTGGCGGGCGGCGGAAACACACCGCGTCCCGGCGTCATTTCCTTGGCACACCGCGGGGTACTGTTTCTGGATGAGCTTGCGGAGTTTCGAAGGGGGACGCTGGATCTTCTGCGCCAGCCATTGGAGGACCATGCGGTGCACATCGCAAGACATGGAGGCACCTACTCTTACCCTGCGGACTTCATGCTGGTGGGAGCGATGAATCCCTGCCCCTGCGGTTACTTTCCGGACCTGAACAAATGCCGCTGCTCGGAGAAGGACATCAAGCGCTACTTAGGACATGTGTCCGGACCCATCTTAGACCGCATCGATATCTGCATCGAAGCGCCGCGCGTTGCGGTGGAGGAGCTCGATTCATCGGGCGCCGCAAATGAATCCTCGGAGACCATCCGCAAACGGATTCTGCAGGCGCGGGAAATCCAGCGAAGGCGGTTTCAGGGGACAAGCCTAAGGTTCAATGCGGACATGGGGCCCACCCATGTCAAAAAGTACTGCCGCATGGGACAAAAGGAAAAGCTGTTGCTGCAGCGCCTGTTCCATACGATGGACTTAAGCGCCAGGGCCTATCACCGCGTGGTCAAGCTCTCCCGCACCATTGCGGATTTGGACGGCAGCGAAACCATCAATGAGGCGCACATCACGGAGGCAGCCTGCTACAGAATGACGGACATGAAATACTGGAACAACGGAAAGGACTAAACGATGAAAAATATAAATGAAGAAACAAAGGCGTATGCGCACTGGCTGCACAGGATTGACGGGCTGGGCAACAAAACGATCACGAAGCTGTTGGAGATTTGCGATATAAAGACGCTCTTTCACGCGCCTCCCAAAGAGGCGGTCAAAAGAATTCTAAACGTCACGCAGCAAAAAGCGTTTTTCGCCGCATTCAAAAACCGCGACCCGCTCGAAGAATATGCCATACTGAAAAAGGAAAAGATTAACTTCACCTGCACGCTTTCAGACGATTACCCTTCAAGACTTTTGCAGGTGCATGATGCGCCGTTCGGCCTGTACTATAAGGGCGCACTTCCGGACGAGGCGCCCTCGGTTGCCATCATCGGCGCGAGAATCTGCTCGGAATACGGACGTTACATGGCAAGGCAGCTCGGAACGGAGCTTGCGGCGGCAGGCGTGCAGGTAATCAGCGGAATGGCGCTGGGCGTCGACGGCATCGCGCAAAAGGGCGCAGTCGCGGCAGGCGGAAGAAGCTTCGCCGTATTGGGGTCGGGTGTCGACGTTTGCTATCCGGAGGAAAACCGCACGCTGTATGAGCGCCTTCCTGAGCGGGGTGGCGTGATCAGCGAATACGCACCGTGGAAACAGCCGGAGGCGAAATGCTTCCCGCCGCGCAACCGCATCATCGCGGGGCTTGCGGATGCGGTCCTCGTGGTGGAGGCAAGAAAAAAGAGCGGTACTTTGATCACGGTGGACATGGCGCTGGAGCAGGGCAAGGAGGTCTTCGCGGTCCCGGGGCGCGTGACGGACCGCCTCAGCGACGGCTGCAATTTCCTCATCCGGCAGGGTGCCGGCATCGCGTTTTCCGCACAGGATGTTTTGGATTCGCTCTACGGCATCGGCTCGCCCGTAACCGAAGAACAACCGGACAGAAGAAAGCCGGATTTGACTTCGTTGGAGGAGGCGCTGCTGTTGATTGTCGACATCCGGCCGGTATCCGTCAACACGGTATACGAACAGCTCATTGCAAGGGGTGTCAGGGCAACCGTCCCCACGATTATGAATACCTTGATCGAGCTGTGCTTCAAGGGATATTTGCAGCAGGAGGGCGGCTTTTTCATGCGCAGGATTACGGCGTAGAACAATAGTTACAAAACTGTTTGCGGGCTTGTTTTCACGCGAAATGTGGGGTACTATAAGGGTATTGTATCTGATGTAGCCGTTTTATCTGGAGGAGCATTATGGCACAACATACCATGCTGGCGATGATCCTGGCCGGCGGCAGGGGAAGCCGTCTTTTGGATCTCACCAACAAAGTCGCAAAGCCCGCTGTTTCCTACGGCGGTAAGTATCGTATCATTGATTTTCCTTTAAGCAACTGCGCAAATTCCGGCATCGACGTGGTGGGTGTTCTGACCCAGTATGAATCCGTGCTGTTGGGCAGCTATGTCGCGCAGGGGCGCCGCTGGGGCCTTGATTCAAAGGATTCCGGCGTCTACGTGCTTCCGCCCAGAGAAAAAGCGGATGAGGCACTCGATGTCTACCGCGGCACCGCGGACGCGATTTCACAGAACATCGACTTTGTGGACAATTACGATCCGGAGTATCTTTTGATTCTCTCCGGCGACCACATCTATAAGATGAACTACGAAAAGATGCTCGACTATCACAAGAAGAACGATGCGGACGCGACGATTGCGGTCATCTCCGTTCCGTTAAAGGAAGCAAGCCGCTTCGGCATCATGAATACGGATAAAAACGGTCGCATCACGGATTTTGAGGAAAAGCCGGAAAAGCCCAAGAGCACCCTGGCATCCATGGGCATTTATATCTTTAACTGGAAGCAGTTGCGCAAGATGCTGGTCGCGGATATGAAGAACGCGGAAAGTGCGCATGACTTCGGCAAGGACATCATTCCCACGATGTTAAAGGACAAGGGACGCCTTTTTGCGTATGAGTTCAAGGGCTACTGGAAGGATGTCGGAACGATCGATTCTTTGTGGGAAGCGAATATGGACCTTCTCGAAAAAAACTCGGAGCTGAACCTAAACGATCCCACCTGGGTCATTTACTCGGAGGACCGCTCGGTCCTGCCGCAGTATATCGGGCCCAATGCAAAGATTGACGTGGCATATATCACACAGGGCTGCCGGATTGAGGGACGCGTGAAAAAGTCCGTGATTTTCACGGGCGCACAGGTCGGTGCGGGCGCACGTGTCGAGGATTCCGTCCTGATGCCGGGCGTGATTGTGGAAGAGGGCGCTGTCGTGAAGCGCGCGCTTGTCGCGGACGGTGTCCGGATTGGAAAAGACGCGGTTGTGGGAAGCGGGGGAAGCGGTCCCATTACCTTGATTGCAAAGAATGTAAAGGGGGTGTGAGAAATGGCAAAGGCATTCGGAATCATCGCTCCGCCGCCGGGGCACATTCAGATTATGGGATTACAGGAACACCGTCCCATCGGCGCGTTCTCGTTTTTGGGACGCTTCCGCATGATTGACTTTCAGCTGTCGAATTACTCCAACTCGGACATTGACCGGATTGCGGTGTTTGTCCGTACAAACCCGCGCTCATTGACGGAGCATTTAAACAACGGAAGTCACTATAACATCAACTCCAAACGCGGCAAGCTCCAGATTTTGTTCTCCGACCGTCACAAGGAGAACGACATCTACAATACGAACATTGAGGGATACTTTGACAACATCGATATCTTAGAGCGCATTCATCAGTCCTATGTTGTGATTGCGCCGCCGCATATGGTTTATACGCAGGACTACCGTGAACTGATGGAGGAACACATTTCATCCGGCGCGGACATCACGGTGCTCTACCATCATGTCGGGGACGCGAGAGAGAACTATGCCGGCTGCAACGTCATAGAAATCGACAAGAACAAGCGCGTGCTTTCCATCGAGCGCAACTCCGGCACCGCGAAAGAGCGCAACATCCACATGGAAACCTATGTCATGAAAAAGGAGACCTTCTTGGACCTCATCTATCGTGCCAGGAAGATTTCCGCGATGTACTCCTTCCGCATGATTGTGAATGAGATGTGCTCCGAGCTGGATGTGCGTGCGGTTGCCCACCGCGGGTATTTTGCGGCGGTCACGGACTTGAAGAGCTACTTTGACGCGAACTTGGACCTTTTGCGTATCGAACAGGCGGAGGATTTGTTCCGCGACGATTGGCCCATCTACACAAAAACGACGGACTTCTGTCCGAGCAAGTATTTCGAGGGCGCAAGCGTCAGCAATTCCCTGGTTTCCAACGGATGTGTGATTGAGGGCACCGTGGAAAACTCGGTAATCGGGCGCGGCTGCTATATCGGCAAGGGCGCAAGAGTGAAAAACTGTGTGGTAAGCGCCTATACGGAAATCGGCGAATATGTGAATGTCGAGAACCAGGTCATCGACAAATGGGTGAAGATTTCACACGCGAACCGTATCACAGCCAAGCGCGAACAGCCCGGCTATATCAGAAGAGCGGACCGGTTGTAAGTACTGTGCGCGACAGAGCAAAACAGATCGTCATCACATTTCATACGACAGCGGACGCGATGGCATTTGAAAGCGCCTGCAAACAAAAAGGTACCGCGGGCAGGTTGATTCCCGTACCGCGGTCCATTTCCGCCGGTTGCGGCATCGCCTGGGCAGCGCCCTTAGAAGCGCGTGCCGCGATGGAAGAGATGCTGCTGCAGCCGGGCATTTACTATCAGGAGCTGCATGAAGCATGAAACAAAAAAGAGCGGGTCGTAAGACCCGCCCTTTTGTTTGTGTGCTTGTTTACACTTCCTCGTACAGCCCGCGTTTCACATAGGTTGTATGCAGCAGGTGGTGTGCCTTCTCGCCGCCGATATCCCCTAAGAATTCCTTATAAAGTGTCTGCAGAGAATTGTTCTGGTGCGACTTTCTGACGGCGCTCGCCTCGTCGTAGCGGTAGAGCGCGTTCATACGTGCCGTGCGGTAGTCGGTGAAGTTCCTGACCTCCGCGGTGACCTGCGGCTGGCCGCCGCCGTTGATGCAGCCGCCGGGGCAGCCCATGACCTCGATGAAGTCATACTGCGTCTCGCCGTTCTTGACACGGTTTAACAGCTCTCTTGCATTCGACGTGCCGCTGGCGACCGCAACGCGCACCGTGACATCGCCGACCGTATAGGTGGCCTCCTTGATGCCGCCCATGCCGCGGACCTCGTTGAATTCAACCGGTGTATTGGTGTCGTCGTTCGTGATCCAATAGACGGCGGTACGAAGCGCCGCTTCCATAACACCGCCGGACGTGCCGAAGATAACCGCACCGCCGGAGTATTCGCCCATCGGATCGTCAAAGGCTTCATCCGGTAAGTTTCTGAAGTCAATGCCGGCACGCTTGATCATACGCGCAAGCTCTCTTGTGGTGATGACCACATCGACGTCCGGATAGCCCGTGCCGTCTTCGTCGTCACGCTTGCACTCGAATTTCTTCGCGGTACAGGGCATGACGGAAACCGTAACGATATCCTTCGGGTTTAATCCCTTTTGCTTTGCGACAAAGGACTTGATCATCGCGCCCTGCATCTGATGCGGGGACTTGCAGGAGGATAAGTTCTCCGTCATATCCGGGAAGTAGTGCTCGCAGAACTTCACCCAGCCCGGAGAACAGGAGGTGATAAGCGGGAGCTTGCCGCCGTTCTTAAAGCGGTCAAGGAACTCATGCGCTTCCTCAAGGATTGTTAAGTCCGCGCCGTAGTTCGTGTCATAGACACCGTCGAAGCCCAGACGCCTTAAAGCGGCAGCCATCTTTCCTTCGACACCGGTGCCCACTTCGTATCCGAATTCCTCGCCCAAGGCTGCGCGAACCGCCGGCGCCGTCTGGACAAAGACATGCTTCTCCGGATCCGCGATGGCGGCAAAGACGTCGTCCGTGTTGTCCTTTTCATAGAGCGCGCCCACCGGACAGACGGAAATGCACTGTCCGCAGTCAATGCATGCGGTGCTTCCCAGCGGCATACCGTAGGCACTGCCGATGTTGGTTGCAAAACCGCGCATGTTGGGACCGATGACGCCCACCGACTGGAACTTCTCGCATGCTGCCACACAGCGGCGGCACAGGATGCACTTATTGTTGTTGCGCACTAAGTGCGGTGCCGAGGTGTCAAGCTCGAATTCGTTCATGGCGCCTTCATACTCGTGTGCGTCATCCACACCGTATTCCTGACACAGGGTCTGCAGCTCGCAGTTACCGCTGCGGACACAGGATAAGCACTCCTTGTCGTGATCCGAAAGGATGAGCTTTAAGGTGTTGCGCCTTGCCTCGATGACCTTGGGGGACTGCGTTGTAATCTCCATGCCTTCCGAGATGGGATAGACACAGGCGGTCACGAGCGTTCTTGCGCCCTTGACCTCAACCACGCAGATACGGCATGCGCCGATTTCGTTGATTTCTTTTAAGTAACAAAGTGTCGGAATGCGGATGTGCGCAAGCCTTGCGGCTTCTAAGATCGTGGAGCCTTCCGGCGCCTGGACATCCATTCCGTTGATCTTGATGTTAACCATATCCTACCTCCTCATTCCTTCGTGATCGCGTCGAATTTACAGTTCGCCATACATGCACCGCACTTGATGCACTTCTCCTGATCGATGACGTGCGGCTTCTGTACCTCGCCTTCAATACAACGGACCGGGCAGTTTCTGGCGCACAGCGTACAGCCGCGGCACAAGTCTGCGTGGATCGTGTAGGAGAGGAGTGATTTACATACCTTGGCGGGACATTTCTTGTCGACGACGTGCGCTTCGTACTCGTCACGGAAGTAGCGCAGGGTTGACAGGATCGGGTTGGGCGCCGTCTGGCCTAAGCCGCAGAGCGCGTTGTCCTTGATGTAATACGCAAGTTCCTCTAACCGGTCAAGGTCCTCCAACGTCCCCTGACCCTTTGTGATCTTGTCTAAGATTTCATACATGCGTCTGGTGCCGATACGACAGGGTGTACACTTGCCGCAGGACTCATCGACGGTGAACTCCAGGAAGAACTTCGCGATATCGACCATACAGTTGTCTTCATCCATGACGATGAGACCGCCGGAGCCCATCATGCTTCCGATGGCAATCAGGTTGTCATAGTCGATGGGAACATCGAAGTGCTCCGCGGGGATGCAGCCGCCGGAAGGTCCGCCCGTCTGGGCCGCCTTGAACTTCTTGCCGTTGGGGACGCCGCCGCCGATGTCTTCGACGACCTCGCGCAGGGTGGTGCCCATGGGGATTTCGACAAGACCGGTGTTGTTGATCTTGCCGCCCAAAGCAAAGACCTTGGTGCCCTTGCTCTTTTCCGTGCCCATGCCGGCAAACCAGTCCGCGCCCTTCAAAATGATTTGGGGAACGTTCGCCCAGGTCTCGACGTTGTTCAGAATCGTCGGGCGGTTGAAGAGACCGGAGACCGCGGGGAAGGGCGGGCGGGGTCTGGGCTCGCCGCGCTTTCCTTCGATGGAGGTCATGAGCGCGGTTTCCTCGCCGCAGACAAAGGCGCCGGCGCCCAAGCGCAGTGCGATGTCAAAATCAAATCCGGAATCAAAGATGTTCTTTCCTAATAAACCGTATTCCTTCGCCTGGTCGATGGCAATCTTCAAACGCTCGACCGCGATGGGGTATTCCGCGCGGACATAGATGTAACCCTGGTTCGCGCCGATCGCGTAGCCGGCAATTGTCATCGCCTCTAAGACCGCGTGCGGGTCGCCCTCTAAGACCGAACGGTCCATGAATGCGCCCGGGTCTCCCTCGTCCGCGTTACAGCACACATACTTGGGACCTCCGTCCTGCACCAGCTCTCTTGCGAGCTTCCATTTCTGACCGGTCGGGAAGCCGGCGCCGCCGCGACCGCGCAGGCCGCTCTTTAAGATGACATCGATGACATCCTCCGGCGTCATTTCGGTTAAGACCTTGCCGAGGGCCTCATACCCGTTCATACCGATGTACTCTTCAATCGACTCCGGATTGATGACACCGCAGTTACGCAGCGCGACACGGGTCTGCTTCTTGTAGAAGTCCGTGTCGTTTAAGGACTTAACGCCCTCATCGCCGTCGCTTTCGTTTTCCCTGTAGACAAGACGCGAAACGATACGACCCTTTAAGAGGTGCTCGTCCACGATTTCCGGGACATCGTCCACGGAGACCTTCGCGTAGAAGGTGGCGTCCGGATAGACGACGACGATGGGGCCCATCGCGCACAGACCGTGACATCCGGTCTGGACAACGGCGACCTCATCCTTTAAGCCTTTTTTCGCCAGTTCTTCTTTGAAACTGTCGATGATCTTCGGGGAACCTGAGGATACGCATCCCGTTCCGCCGCAGACCAATACATGAGCTCGATACATAAGATATCTCCTTTACCTGAAAATAAGTTTACGCCTGCATTTTGGCGGGGATCAGGTACTCCGTCACCACATTGCCATGTAATAAATGATCGTTGAACACCTTTTCCGCTTTTTCCGCGTCCATGTGGATGTAGGTCACGGAAGGCTTGCCCGGTTCGTGAATCTCGACGATCGGTTCATAGCGGCACATCCCGATGCACCCGGTCTGTGTCACCTGAATCTCCGTAAGATTCCTGCCCTGCACAAGCTCCACGAATTTGTTTAAGACAGGTCTTGCACCCGCCGCAATCCCGCAGGTCGCCATACCCACGACCACACGGGTATCCGTGCCGCTTTCATCGCGCAGATTCATCTGTGACTGCACTTTTTCCCTGATTGCTTTTAACTCCTCTAAGCTTTTCATGTGTTCTGTTTCCTCCTCTTTTAAGGAACAATGATTACCGTACTTATATTGATTCGATGCCGGCGTTTCGCAATACCTCTGCCGAATTCTCTTTCAGAGAGTCCATGATGTATGCGCTGACCTCCGGCTCCGTGAAGGGGACATCTCCCAAAACGTCCTTCAATTCCTTTGTGTCCAGCAGGAAGGATGAATCGTCCTTTGGTTTGTCTTCGGCGTACGCCGAAAAGTGATACTGCCAGCGGATCCGTTCGTGCATCGTGATGAGGGTGTGCATGGTTCCCGGCATATCGCCCAAGGGCATCCGGTCGATGCTGTCAAGGAGGAAGCGCGCCGTGACCGTTGTTCCGGAGCCTTCCCCCGTTTTGGAATCGATTGCGAAGCTTCCGCCGGTCAATTCCGCTGCCTGCTTGAAAAAGGAAACGCCCAGTCCCACCTTTCTGGTGGTGCGGGTGGTGTAGAAGGGGTCTGTCACCTTTGCCAGGGTATCCTCGTCCATGCCGCAGCCGTTGTCCGCAATGGAGATGGTGAGTGTGTTTTGCGCCCGGTTGATGTCAACGTCAATCCGGACCTTGGTCGCACCCGCCCGGACGCAGTTTTGTGCAACATCCAGGACGTTTAAGGAAATCTCCGGCATCATGCAAGAGCACCCTTAATCGTTTTCGTACTTCTTTAAGATGCCTTCCACCTGATCCGCGCTTAAGCGACCGTAGACATCCTCGCCGATCGTCATAACGGGCGCAAGACCGCAGGCGCCCACGCAACGGCAGGCGTCCAAAGAGAACCTTCTGTCCGCCGTGCACTCGCCGGTGTCAATCTCAAGCTTTTCCTTGAGCTTGTCCAAAACGATGCCGCTGCCCTTGACGTAACAGGCGGTGCCTAAGCATACGGAAATATGATGCTTTCCCTTGGGGGTTAATGTGAACTGGGAGTAGAACGTGGAAACGCCGAAGACCTTTTCCAGGGGGACATCCAACTCCTCTGCAATCATCTTTTGGACCTCAATCGGAAGATACCCGTAGATGTCCTGTGCGCGCTGCAAAATGGGCATCAATGCGCCGCGTTCGTTACGCAGTTCATCGATGACATCCTTAAGCCGCTCTTCCTGCTCCGGTGTTCCCAAAAACGGTAATACCGTAGCGGTTTGTTCTGCAGTTGCCATGTACTCCTACCTCCTTACATAAATTGTTTTGCCTTGCCATATGTCAATATTTTATCATACTTCACAAAGGTTTGAATACACTAAATTTCACATTTTTGAAACTTTTGTCTTTTTCCGAAAGTTTGGGGTTTTGCTGCGACAAGAGCTGTGTTATAATATAGTAGTTATTTTTTTGACATATTTTGCATCGGAGGACCGTTTATGACGATCAGGGAAGTACAAACGATTTTGGACGCACGGCTTTTGACGGGGGAGGACAGCCTGGATAAAGAGGTCTTAAGCGCCTGCGGTTCGGATATGATGAGTGATGTGCTGGCCTTTGTCAAGGATCAGGCAGTGCTTTTGACCGGGCTTTGCAACGCGCAGGTCATCCGGACGGCGCAGATGATGGACATTCTGTGCGTCGTCTTTGTCAGGGGCAAGAATCCCACGGAGGAAATCATACAGATGGCGGCGGAAAGCGGCATCACCGTACTGGGGACGGACCATCGGATGTTCAGTGCCTGCGGCATGCTTTGGGAAGGCGGGCTCAACGGAGGCGCCGGCTATGACAAATTCCACTGAACTGCTCTATGTAATCTCCGGCGAGGATTTTGCTTCCGCCGGAGAAGCTTCTACCAGCTTCAAAAACGAACTCAAGAAATTAAACGTATCCCCCGAGGTCATCCGCAGGGCATCCATTGCGATGTACGAGGGGGAAATCAATATGGTCATCCATGCGTACGGCGGAACCGCGCGTGTCACGGTGGATGACAAGGACATCAAGATTGTACTTGCGGACAACGGTCCCGGCATCGAGGATGTCGAGAAGGCGATGCAGGCGGGGTACTCGACCGCGACGGACGGCATCCGTGACCTGGGCTTCGGCGCCGGCATGGGCCTGCCCAACATGAAGAAATACTCGGATGAGATGACGATCGAAACCCACGAGGGTGAAGGCACGACTGTCACCATGATTGTGCATAGAGAACCGGAGGTGTCATGACCCTGCAAGATATCAACAACCTTCCGGATTTCACAATCACCTGCGAGGGCGACAACACCCTCACAGTCACAGACGTCTTCTGCTGTGACATGCTTTCCCTTGCGATGAGCAAGGGCATCGAGCACGCCGCATGGGTAACGGTAATGGGCGGCGTGAACACACTCGCCGTGCTGCGCTTAACCGAGATGAGCTGCATCATACTGGCGGAGGGTGTCAAGCCGGATGATGTGATGAAACAAAAAGCATTGGAGGAGGGGATAGCGGTCTTTACAACAGACCTGAGCGTGTTCCGGGCGGCGCTTAAGATTCATGAGGCGCTTTCATGACAGATCTTTATTACGACCTTCACATTCATTCCTGTCTTTCCCCCTGCGGCGACAATGACATGACGCCCGCGAACATCGCGGGCATGGCGCACGTCAAGGGACTGGATATCATTGCACTGACCGATCACAATGCCTGCCGCAACGCGCCCTACGTCATGAAGGCGGCGCAGGCGTATGGCATCACGGTAATCCCCGGCATGGAGCTGACCACTTCGGAGGAAGCGCATGTCGTGTGTTTGTTTCCGGACATCGAAGCGGCGCTTGCCTTTGATGCTTTTGTCTATGAACGCTTGCAGAAGGTGGAGAACCGGAAGGATATCTTCGGCGACCAGCTCATCATGAATGAAGAAGATGAAGTCCTCGGGGAGGAACCGTATCTGTTGATCAACGCGACGACCATCTCCTTTGATGATGTATTCGAGATTTTAAAACCGTATGACGGACTGATGATTCCGGCGCATTTAGATAAGGAAACGGATTCGATCATCAGCCAGCTTGGCGCGATTCCGCCCACCGCGCTTTTTACTGTCGCGGAGATCAAAAATCCCGCGCGGACAGAGGAGATGATCAATGCGCATTCTTATTTGAAGAGATGCCGCATCATCACGGACTCTGACGCGCACTACTTGGGGGACATCGCGGAGCCGGTGCGGACACTTGCTCTTTTGCATGCGCGGCCAAGCGCGAAAGAGGTGATTGAAGTGCTGCGTGAGGAGGCAGCCACGGGAGGGAAGCAATGAAAAAAATGACGATCTTGAACATGCTGGTGCTGCCCAACTTTAAAAAGGAAGGAACTGCCGGTGTTTTGCGGCGGGTCATTTCATGGGCGGGCAGAAACGGCGTGCAGGTTTTGATGCGCAAAGAGCATGAGAAGAAGGTGGAAGCGGCCTTTCGCAAGGGCATTGTCTTTTTTCAGGAAAGAGATGAGAAGCGGCAGTTGACAGACTGCGATTTGATTTTATCGATCGGGGGCGACGGGACGCTCATCCGCGGCGCTGTCGTGGCGGCAACGTACGGCATCCCGATCACCGGCGTGAATACCGGAACGCTCGGGTTTTTAGCGGACATCTTTCCGGAGGAAACGGAGGGCAAGCTCGACCGCATCCTGCAGGGGAAGTGCGTCCATGACCGCAGGGACTGCTTAAGCGCGGCGTGGGGAAAAAACAAAATCCCGATTGCGTTAAACGACATTGTATTGCAGAAGAAAACGCGCGGCGGAATCTGCGGTGTCGCGGTGTATTTCGGAAAGGAGTTGGTGGGCAACTACCGCGCGGACGGCATGATTGTTTCCACACCGACCGGTTCGACGGGCTACGCGTATGCCGCGGGCGGCCCCATCATCCACGCGGACGCGGACGTGATCAGCATCATTCCCCTGAACCCGCAGTACCGCATGAACATTCCGCTTGTGTGCGCGTCGGATTCAAAAATCCGGATTGTGCCGACGATCGGCGCGCTGGACATCACGGTGGACGGCGAGGTTGCCGGCACCTTAAAGAAGGGCGAAGAACTGATCGTGGGCAAGGCCAAAGAGCATGTGGAGCTCATCCGCTTCAGTGCGGACTGGGGTGTGATTGACTGGATGGAGCGCGTGGGCAGTCTCAAGGTGTGAAAAGGAAACAGAAAGGAAACGGAAAATGATTGACGAAGCAATCCGCAAGGAAATGGAGATGCTGTTTGATATGAATGCGTTTGCCATTCATAATCACATGTATTTGATTAATGTAGACAAAGGATACGCGGAATGCGGTTTGAAGCTGCATGAGGATTCGAAGAACCCCTACGGCATGGCGCACGGCGGGACGTATTTTTCGCTTGCGGATATGACAACGGGGCTTGCGACGCGTTCCGACGGAAGACGCCATGTGACACAGAACGCGAGCTGCTCTTACTTACGCGCGGCGCAGGACGGTGATTTGATTTGTAAGGCGCGTGTGATTCACGCCGGAAAAAAGACGACGCTCTGCGAGGCGCAGGTCTATGACGAAAACGGAACGCTTTGCTTTACGGGACAGTATACCTACTTCTGCATTGCGGAGCGGGGCGAGCCGCTGCCGTATCAAACG
>JAFSRL010000221.1 GCA_017446125.1 Lachnospiraceae bacterium | reverse complement strand
GACTCCTGCTATCAGGCTGCGGACGCGGCGATGAGCGGGGAAACGAACGTGGGAAATTGCGTGTTCTTCCGCACCCCCATTCCGGGGCTGACGGGAATACAGATCGGTGGACACATCTTCTACTGAGTCTGCAGAGCTTTCGTACGCAGCAGTGCAGCGGAGTGCACAGCTGCTGATGGGGGATGGTCAGATGGTGCCGTGCCTTGCGGCTTCGATGGGTGCGGTCAGGCGGGAGATGCCCCGTTCGTAGATTTCGCCCAAAAGCGCGTTGAGGGAGAGCAGGCTCTTTTTCAAGAGTGTGTCTGAGAGCAGTCCCTTGTCAAACGCGTCGGTGAGTTCGTCGAGGTCCATGACACGCACACGTCCGTCCGGATAACAGATTACATCTGCCAAAAGGTCGGTGACGAGAAACGCGTTTTCCTCGTCCGGATGGGGCGCGAAGTCAATGATGTCACAGTAGAAATAACGTAAGGAATGGTCATGCCGGTAGAACTCGGAGATTTTATAGCCTTCTTTGCGGTAGTAGACGGAGTATCCGTGGGAAAGGTCCGGCCGCTTTTTTAAGGCTCGCCACGACGTCACGACGATGTCTTCGTCAAAACGAAGGATGGTATCGTCTTTTAAGAGGACACATTCTTCCGGAATGAGACGTTTCCGGTAAAGCGCATAGTCATTCATAAAATGATAGTACAAGATAGGAATCGAAAAGTCAATGTAAGGTGGGAGGAAGGACGCGTCAAACGACGCGTTGCGCGTCTGTTGTACGCGGTTTGCGTCTTTTTCATCACGCTCATTGTGGCGGGGCTTGTGATGAACCAGGAAGGGGATTCCGCAACGACGCAGCCCGGCTACTCGACCTTCCCCGTCATTTCCATGCAGGTGGGGTCGCACACGGTCAACCCGCTGTGCGGCTATACGAGCGAGCCGGAGATGTCCTTAATCCGCGGCACCATTCTGCCGGTGAACAACGACAGAACGATCCGCTTTTATGCGGATGAGCTGCTTCAGGAATTTCGCGACCTGCGGTTTGAGGTGCGTAACGCCAACGGCACCTCCCTTGTCGAGAACACGAAAATCGAATCGCTGACAAATGCGTCCGGACGCTGCTTTGCGTCCTTTGTCTTAAAGGATCTGATTGACTTCGACACCGAGTACATGCTCGTCATTCTGGGAGAATACAACGATCAAACCATCCGTTACTATACACGGTTTGTCTGCCCGAAGGCGGCAGATGCGTACCACGCGCAGCAAAAGCTTGATTTCGTGAGAAGCTTCCACGACAACAGCCTCGACAAGGAGAAGGCGTCCGCCGTTTCCATGTACATCGAATCGAACGCGGAGGGCGATAACACGTCGTTTGCGCACGTGGACATCCACAGCTCCTTCCAGCAGATCACCTTTTGGGATCTGGAAATCATTTCGCACACGGAGCCCGTCATACGGATTTGTGATTTGCAGGAGCAGACGGGAGAGTTTGTCCTGGACTACACCCTGACCTTTCGGGAAGAGGAAGCGAAGGTGCGCGAATGCCGCGTGCAGGAGGTCTTCCAGGTGCGCTTTGCGCCGGAGCGGATTTATTTGCTTGAATACGAGCGCAACATGAACTACCTCTTCCGCGGGGAGAAGGCGGACATCACAAACGGTGTGCTGCAGCTTGGCGTCAATGACACCGCGCTTCCCATGATGGAGAGCGACGGCGGAAGCACCTGCGCCTTCATTGTGGAGAACCGCCTGTACGCATACAACCTAACGGAGAACAAGCTGGCGCTGTTGTACGCCTTCGACGATGAGGTCAGGCGCCAGGCGGCGATGTGCCAGGAAATGCAGATTCTGCAGGTGGACGAAGCTTCAAACGTCACCTTCTTAGTCTCCGGCTATTTGAGCCGCGGGACAAAGGAGGGTAAGACCGGCGTTGTGATGTACCGCTACAATGCGGCCGTCAACACGGTGGAGGAGCTGGTCTACATCCCCTCAAATGTCTCGCCGCAGATTTTGAACGCCGGCACCAGGCAGCTTTTTTACGCCAGTCAGGACGACAAGGTTTACTTTATGCCGGACCGCAGCATCTACGCGGTGGATGTCACGGACCGTTCCGTCGAAACGGTCGTTGAGCACATCGACGAGGACACCTTCCGGATTTCGCAGTCCGGGTCGAAGATGATCTGGCAGGGCGCGGGCGAGGAAAACACCGGAACGATGCACCTGATGGATTTCAACACCGGGCAGGAGACGGTGATTCAGGCGGAGGGCGATGAGGAAATCCGTCCGCTGGGCTTCATGGGAGAAGACTATGTCTACGGTCTGATGCGCCCGACGGACATCCGCCTCGACGCGGTGGGCAATCCCGTGTATCCGATGTACTGTATCCGGATTTGCGATGTCGCGGGGAACGTGCTGGAGAACTACACCAAGCAGGGCATCTTTGTGACGGATGCCGTTGCGCGAGACAACCAGTTGTATTTGACCCGCGTTATCTTTGACGGCGCAACGGGCGGCTACCAGCCCACCTACGCGGACCAAATCATGGATACGCTGCCTGTGACGGAGAAAAACAACCGCATCCGGACAAAGAACCTTGAGGGCATCAAGCAGGTGACGGAGATCGCCTTAAAGTCCAATGTGGACGGAAGAAACATGAAGCTGTTGACGCCCGGTGAAATTCTGTATGAGGAAAGCCGGGAGATTCACATCACATCCTCCGAGGAAGAAAAGCGCCACGCGTATTACGTCTATGACAAGGGCGAGGTCACGGGGATTTACTCCAAGCCCGCGCAGGCGCTTCGGCAGGCGTATCCGGTGTTCGGATATGTGGTGGATGATTTGGGACACGTGCTCTACAGCCGCGGCAACACGGTTGCGCGCAACCAGATTATGTCGATTACCTCGTCTGTCGAGAGCAATCTGTATGCGGCGGAAAGCACGCAGGATTCCCTTGCGTCGTGCTTAAACCTTGTATTGAACCACGCGGGTGTGAGCCGGAATGTCTCGTTGATGCTTGAAGAGGGAGACAGCGCGTATGAGGTGTTGGATTCCTCCCTTCCGGACGTGGTGGTGCTTGACCTAACGGGCTGCCGCGTAAACGCAATGCTGTATTATCTGAACAAGGACCTGCCCGTCATCGCCGGTCTCAACGACGGCAAGAATGTCTTACTCATCGGGTTCAACGAGCGCAATGTCGTCATTGCGGATCCGGTCGCGGGAACCGTGGAAAAGATGGGCATGAACGATGCCGCTTCGTTCTTTGAACAAAACGGCAATCGCTTCTTAACGTATTTCAGGGAGTAGGCTTAACGGTTTTCGTGATACCTTGCCACGAGGTCGTGGATACGCTCCACGGGATTGAGCAGGTCGGAGATGGAGGCATCGTGATTTAAGGTGTCGATCAAATAGGCAATGTACTTGCTCATGTCGATGTTTCCGAACCATTCCCGCGCAAGCAGCTCCGGCGACTGATAGATTAGGTTTGTCGTGAACGCCATGTCAAAGACGCCTTCTTCATGGGCTTTGTCGAAGTCCGCAAGTCCCCTTGTGAACATGCCGAAGGTCGCGTACAAAAAGACCTTTGTCGCGCCGCGCTCCTTCATTTCCTTTGCAACCTCTAAGATGCTTTCTCCGGAGGAAATCATGTCATCGATGATGATGGCGCACTTTCCTTCGACGCTGGAACCCAAGAATTCATGCGCGACAATCGGGTTGACGCCGTTTTCGACCACGGTGTAATCGCGGCGCCGGTAGAACATGCCCACATCGAGCCCCAAGACGCTCGCGAGGTAGATGGCGCGGCTCATGCCGCCCTCGTCCGGCGAAATGACCATCATGTGCTCAGAATCAAGCGTGAGCCCCTGCACATGTCTGGTCAGGGATTTTAAGAACTGGTAGGTTGTGCGGACGGTCTCAAAGCCGTGCAGCGGAATCGCGTTCTGGACACGGGCATCGTGCGCGTCGAAGGTGATGATGTTGTCG
>JAFSRL010000027.1 GCA_017446125.1 Lachnospiraceae bacterium | reverse complement strand
TGTATTCGGTACGTTGGGCCACGGTGGCGCGGAGAGCCGCATCATCGATCTCTACCGGCACATGGACCGTGACCGGGTGCAGTTTGATTTTGTCGTGCATTACGAAGCGGAGGAAACGGGGAAGAAATGCCCTTCCTCGCAGGAGCTTTTGGCGGTTCGTCATGCGGACTATTTTGACGAACAGGTGAAGGCGCTTGGCGGAAACATCTATGCGGTGCCGCGGTTTAAGGGCTTGAACCTTGCGGATTATCAAAAGGCATGGGGCAACCTGTTGGAAGAAAACAAAAACACCTGGCATGCGGTGCAGGGACACATGACAAGCACCGCCGCAATCTATCTTCCGATTGCGAAGAAGGCAGGCATTCCCTTAACCGTCGCGCACGCAAGAAGCGCCGGTACGGATCCCGGTTGGAAGGGCATGGTGACGAAGGTCATCCGCTCACCCTTACAGAAGGACGGCGCCTGCGATGTTTCGCTTGCCTGCACACGAGAAGCGGGCGAGGCGGTTTTCGGCGCACGCCGGGTAAGAGAGGGAAAGGTGCGCATCGTGCCCAACGCGATTGAGGTGGATGCGTTTGCGTTTGATGAGAAGGACCGCAAGGAGGTTCGCGCGCAGTACGGTGTGGAAGACTGTGTTGTGCTGGGGCATGTGGGGCGGTTTCATTACGCGAAAAACCATGCGTACCTTCTGCATGTGTTTTATGAGTTGAAGCATGTGACGACCCTGCCCGTGAAGCTGTTGCTTGCGGGAGAAGGTTCCTTGATGGAGCGCGCAAAGGATGAGGCGCGTGTTTTGGGAATCGAAAACGATGTCATCTTTGCGGGAGACCGGCGTGACATCAAGCGGTTTTACAGCGCCTTTGATTATTTTGTCTTCCCTTCGCGTTACGAGGGACTGCCGGGAACCGTGATTGAGGCGCAGGCGGCGGGGCTTCCCTGCCTGGTTTCCGACACCGTGACGCGCGATGTGGACGTGACAACGCTTGTGCGGCACAAGAGCATCGGGGAGGATGCGGCGCTTTGGGCAGGTGCAATTCTGGAGGACCTTGCCATCCGGACGGATGAGACCGGAGAGCACATCAGGATGGAAGCGATTGCGGCTTACCGCGCGGAGGAATCCGTACGGGCAAGAGCAAAGCTAAAGGAAGCGGGATTCGATGTTGCCACGCAGGCACAGATGATGATGATGTTTTATGAGTCAGGAAGATTCGACGCGTAAGAAGTTATTGCTGATCACACCGATGCTCCATCAGGGCGGCTTTGAGAAAGTGTGCGTTACGACCGCACGCCTCATGTGGCCCTATTATGATGTGACGGTTTTGATTTTTACGCGCAAGGACATCCATTACGACGTGAAGGGCATCAAGGTCATCGATATCGATGTGCCCGCCGCGGACAATAAGGCGTTAAAGGTCGTCAATGTGCTCCGGCGTGTCTTGCGTGTGAGAAGAATCAAGCGCCATCACGGATTTGATTTTTCTTACAGCTTCGGCGCGAGCGCGAACCTTGTGAATGTGTTGAGCGCCTCGGGAGAGCGTGTCATCACCTCGCTGCGCGGTTCGATTGATTTCGAGAACGAAACGGAGATGAAGCGGTGGTGTAAGAAATCCGACCTGCTTTTGTGCGTCTCCCGCGCGATGATGGAGCGCGTGCGGAAGCGCTACGGATATAAGAACAACACGTTTTTGTATAACCCCGTTGATTTACAGCAGATTGCGCAGGACGCGAAGGAGGCAGTTGCGGACTACCCCTTTGGCGGGGGCACACGGACGATTGTCACGGTCTCACGCTCGGATGCGCAAAAGGGCTTCTGGCATCTTGTCAAGGCGTTTTCCGTTGCGGCAAAGGAGATGGAGGAGTTACGGCTCTTGTTCGTGGGTGACGGGGATTTCAGCGATTTGCGCGTTCTCGCGCAGGAGTTGAATGTTGCGGACAAGGTGATTTTCATGGGTGTGAAGAAGAACCCCTTCCCCTATGTCGCAAAGAGCGATTTGTATGTGCTGACCTCGAACCATGAGGGCTTCCCGAATGCGATGGTCGAGGCGATGGCGCTGGGCAAGCCCGTCATCGCGACGGATTGTTTTTCCGGCCCCAGAGAGATTCTTTTGAGCAAGGAGGATGTTGCGACGCTCGAGGGAAATCCCGTCTGGAAGAAGATGTACGCGACGTACGGCGTATTGCTGCCGGACATGGATCATGAGGAGGATTATTCCGCAAACATCACGGGCGAGGAACAGGCGCTTGCCTATGAGATTTTAGCGATGTGCAAGGACAAGGAACGCTACGCGACCTACTGCGCGAAATCCCTGGAGCGTGCGCAGCACTTTACGAAGGAGCGATACGCGAGCGGGTTAAAGAAGATTTTCGACAAGCTCGACGGAACGGACGAGGATTAAAGGCGTTTAGTATTAGAAAGAACAATGGCAAAACGGGAAAGCTTAAGTGAAAAGATGGAGGGCTGGCGCGAGATTACGGCGCAGATGGAGGCGGAATACGCCGCCCCCAAGCGACGCGACACGGGCACGAAGGTGAGCGTCATCATTCCGGTCTATCAGGCGGAACAAACCTTACAGGAATGCGTGCTGAGCGTCAAGCAGCAGTCGTACGCGGATTTGGAAATCCTTCTGATTGACGACGGATCGACGGATGAAGGGGGAAGCCTCTGCGACCGGCTCTCACAGCAGGACGACCGCATCAAGGTCTTCCATGAAGAGAACAAGGGTGTCTCCGCTGCGCGCAACAAGGGCCTTCGTGAGGCGACGGGCACCTACGTTATGTTTGTGGATGCGGATGACGTGCTTTTGCCGGGCGCGATTGAGACACTGATGAAATATGAGACGGAGACGAAGGCGGACCTGGTTGCGATGCTGCATGTGAGGGGTGTTACTGCACCTGCCTCCACGGACTACAGCGGCGGCAGCCCGCAGATGATCTCCGGCTACTACTACATCGACAACTGCATTTTCGAAAAAGACACCCACGTCTGGGGCAAGCTCTTCTACAAACCGGCACTGGAGGGCATCGCCTTCGACGAGACGCTTACCATCGGGGAGGATTTGTTGTTCTTGACACAACTTGCGTTGAAGTTTGGCAGCAAGCTCAGGATTATGCTTTTGCCGGAAGCCGGTTACGAATACCGCGAGAACGCGCAAAGCGCGATGCACAAGCCCTTTACGCCTTCGTTCGCGGACAACTTAACCTGCTGGGAGCGGTGCGAGGAGCTCATCGGGGAGGACTGCCTGAAGCTTTCGCCTTATGCGCTTACGAAGCTGAATGTAATCAAAATCTTAAACGCGCTGCTGGTCACGGAACGCATCGCTTTACTGCCGGAAGCGGAATGGGACAGATACGGTGCGATTTTGGAACACGCCCGCGCTATGATAAAATCAAGTAGAAACGGTGCCGGGGTGTTTGCGGCGCTCACAACGAAGGACAAGGCGCGGCTGTTCTACTACATGTTAAACCGCAGGAAGTACATGCGCACCTACGCCGCGCGTAAGAAGTGAGGTCGGATGAGGTGTTAAAACAATATTACAAGGATTTGTTTCACAACGACATCGCCGGGCGCAAAACGCCCGTATTTGTCATGCATGCCGGAAGCAAAAATCATGGCTGCGAGGCGATTGTGGAGAGTCTGTTGGATTGCATGGGTGAGCCCGTCCCCACTGACTCACCCATCTTAGTTACCAACTCCGCAGACGAAGACATGCGCTACTCCCTCGGGGAACGGGTGCGGAATAAGAAGCTGGTCCTGATTGAAGAAAACCACATCGAGCAACACTTCCTTGCCCATGTTGCGTATTACGCCTACCGCAAAATCACGAAGGACGCGGAGAGCTTTTTGCGTTACCGCTTCAAGCCGCTCTTTGCTTATCTGGAGGCAAAGGGCATCAAGCCGGAGGATGTCATCATCTACGCAATCGGCGGGGACAACTACTGCTATCCTGCGATGGTGAATGACTTGATTCTCGCAAACAGCGTGTTTCATAAAAAGGGATTTGAAACCGTTCTCCTGGGCTGCTCCATCGAGCCGGACAGCCTTCCCCTTGCGGGAGAGGAGAACCCCGCAAAGGACAAGGTGAAGCTATTGCATGACTTGCAAAGCTATGCGCGCATCATCGCCCGTGAATCCGTTTCCTATAACGCCTTAAAGAAGGCGGGCATTCCGGAAGAAAACCTTCTTCTCGCACCGGACCCGGCGTTCACACTTCGTGCCTTCAAGCGCGAAGAAGCCCCTTTGCCGGAGGGATTCATTCCGCGCAAAACCATCGGGCTCAATGTCTCGCCCATGGTGCAGGAGGATGAAACAAAACCGGGACTCATTTTGGAGAGCTACCGCAAGCTCATTGAGCACATCATCGAAAAGACAAACGCGCAGATCGCGCTCATTCCGCACGTGGTGTGGGAGCGCAACGACGACAGAATTCCGCTGCAAATGCTTTATGATGCGTTCAAGGACACCGGACGCGTGTGTCTGGTGGAAGATATGTCCGCGCCGGAACTGAAGTATATCATTTCGCAGTGCTCCCTCTTTGTGGGTGCGAGAACGCATGCGACGATTGCCGCGTACTCTTCGGCCGTGCCCGCGCTGGTCATCGGTTATTCCGTGAAGTCGCGCGGGATTGCGAAGGACTTGTTTGCGCGCAGCACCGTGGAGACCATGACGCCGCACCTTCCGGCGCCGTTCGTGCTGCCGGTGCAGCAGTTGAAGGATTCGGAGCAACTCATCGCGGCGTTCGACGATCTGTTGTCACACGCAATCATCGTCAAGAGCGCGCTGGAGCATTAGGCGCATGGGACGGATCAAAAACGCATCCAGAAATATCGCCTTCGGATATCTGGGCACGATCGCAACCGCGGTCATGTCGTTTGTTTTACGCACGATTTTCATCCGGTATTTAAGCGAGCATCTGCTCGGTGTCAACACGCTTTACACGGACATTTTGTCGCTGTTGTCGATGGCGGAATTAGGCATCGGGACCGCGTTAAACTTTTCCCTTTACAAGCCGGTGGCGGAAGGCGATACGGAAACCATCAAGAGCTACATGCGCATGTACCGCCGCGCCTATCACACGATTGCCGCGGTGGTCGCCGTTCTGGGACTGCTTTTGGCGCCGTTTTTGCAGCACATCGTCCGCAACCCCGGCAGCATCGCGCTGCGTGATTTAAGGCTTTACTATTTCATCTTCCTGTTCAACACCGTGACGAGTTATTTCGTCGCGTACAAATACAGCCTCGTCAATGCGGAGCAGAAGAACTACATCCAGACAAACATCTTAACCATCACGAAGGTTGTGTCGGTGTTCTGCCAGATCGTTGTGCTGCTTGTTACGAAGAATTTCTACGCTTACCTGCTGACCGACGCCGCGGTGCAGCTGTTGCAGAAAATCTTTGTGAGCCGCTATCTTGACCGGCGCTATCCGTATCTGAATGATAAGAACGTCACGCCGCTTTCAAAGGAGGCAGCCGGTGAGATCTGGTCGAAGACGAAGGCACTCATCATGCACAAGGTGGGCGACGTGGCGCGCTTACAGACCGACACCCTCATCATTTCCGCAATGATTGAGGTGAAGATCGCGGGCTTTGTGAGCAACTATACGCTTGTGATTTCGACGATTTCGAACTTTGCGAACATCATCTTCAATTCCGTGATTTCAAGCTTCGGCAACCTGATTGCGACGGAGTCGAAGGAAAAGCAATACGAGATTTTTAAGGTCTACAGGTTCCTTGCGCAGTGGGTGTACGGTTTTACCTTTACGGGCTTTTTCCTGCTGCTTACGCCACTAATCAGGCTGTGGCTGGGGGATGCGTGGGTGCTGCCCGCGAGCGCGATTTCGCTTCTGCTCATTGATTATTATTTCAAGGGCGACCGCATAGTCTTAAGCAATTTCAAGACGGCGGCGGGCGTCTTCGAAGAGGACAAATACTTAGCGCTTTTGCAGGGCGTGGTGAATCTTGTGATTTCGATTGCCTTGGTGCGCGTGATGGGATTACCCGGCATCTATGTGGGCACCATCGTTTCCGGGCTGATTGCAAACGTGACAAAGCCGTTCATCATTTACAGAACCTGCTTTGACCGCGGCGCGGGATCGTATTTTAAGGACAGTGCGTTGTATCTTGTCGTGCTCGTGTTCATCCTTGCGGTTTCGTACGGTGCGATGCAGGTTTTGCCGCAGGGCGGTGTGGTTTCCTTCTTCGCCGCAGCGGTGATGATTACGGTCATTTTCCACGTGATCTTTTTCGCGTTCTTCGGGCGCACGGC
The DNA here is from genome assembly GCA_017446125.1 of Lachnospiraceae bacterium. Taxonomy (GTDB): domain Bacteria; phylum Bacillota; class Clostridia; order Lachnospirales; family Lachnospiraceae; genus Butyrivibrio. Next base: position 93 of record JAFSRL010000027.1, on the reverse strand, counting down.
GGAGTTTCAATACTTGTGGGAGAAAGTGAGTCAGAGGGGACGGGTACACTGACTCGTTTCCCCTGAAAATGAGTCAGTGTACCCGTCCCCCTG
>JAFSRL010000220.1 GCA_017446125.1 Lachnospiraceae bacterium | reverse complement strand
GCCGAGAATCAGGAACAGGAAGTTAACAGCGTTCAGGTCAAGACCCTTTAATCCGCGGCCCCACATTGCGCCGTTGATTTCCGTCTTAACAAAGAAATAGAAGACCAGGTATACCAGACCGCAGATACCGATAATCCAGGAGAAAATCGGGCTGTTCTCGATCTTTTCCGCAGGGGTGACCGGTGTGGGATACTCACGCTCTTCATCCTCAAGGAGCTTGGGATCGACCACGAAGGTGTCTTCCGGCTTCGGATGTGCGGCACCGAAAATCAATGCGGTTAAGATGACGCAGGCCGCAATCATGAGCAGGTTCCATGCCGAGAAGATGGTCATCTTGGTGTCAACCAGCTCCGCCAGTGCACCACCGGTATTGGTCAATGCATTGTAGGTGTAGGTTACGGCACCGGTTGCCTCTTCCACGCCTTCGGTGACTTCCAGACCGCCTGTCGTGTACTTTGTAACCAGCTCTACCAGGGAGGCATCCTTTGTCGTGAACGGTACCAGGTTGCCTGCCGTGTTTAAGGACAGCGGGATGGAACCGGAAATACCTGCATGCCAGATTGCGAAGCCCGAATAACCGGCCGCAATCAACATACGGTAGTCAACATTCTTGACCTGACGTGCAACCGCACGGCCAAGGAGCGCACCGACAACGAGGCCGAAGCCCCAGTTAATAAAGGAAGCGATGGAGCCGACGACAACGACTAAGACAACACCCTGTACCGGGGTCTTGGCCAGTTTCGCCAGTGCTTCCAACGCCTTTTTGATGGGCGGTGCCGTCGCAAAAGCGGTACCCGTAACGACGACTAAGGCCATCTGCATGGAGAATGCAAGTAAGCCCCATACGCCGTTACCCCATGCCATCGCGATCTGTAACGGACCTGCACCCGCCGCCGGCATCGCAAAGATGAAGACGATGATGGTCAGGATGACCGCGAAGAGGTATGCGTCAGGTAAGAACTTGTTCATGAAATTGACGCACGCGTTGGTAAATTTCTTCATGTGAGTCTCTCCTCCTTCTTTAGAAAAAGTTTATTGTTTCGCTATTTATAAATTATAAAATTTATATAAAGAAATGTCAATAGGCAACGTTTCTTTCGTGCACATTGGTCAAAATCGATTACAATTCCTTATTTAACAGGTCTTTGACCGCTGCTTCCAGTTCTTCCCAGGTGGCGTCCTCTTCCCTTGCCTTGCGGATCAGCAAAAGAACATGGTAAATCACCTTCTGCTCCGTGATTTTCACTAACTCCGACACCTGCTCCTGTTGCGCCATAAGGATTTCTTCTTCTGTCATAAGCGTTCGCTTCCTTTCATATCTTTCGTATCTTTTTTACTTTCTTATCGATCTTTCCCGGTGCTTAATACGGGTAGACGTAGAGTGCGCCGGAAATGTCCTGCACGTCCGTATCGATTTCCGTTTCCTTCTTTGCGCTGTAGACGCGGTAGAGCTCGCCCGTCTTTCTGCGCGTCGAGTACTCGCGTAACACGGCGGCGGAATCATCCTCAAAGAACTTGTACTGCACCACGTCGTCGCTTAAGACTTCGACCTTCCTGCCGGTGACCTTGGACAGCGTAAAGCTGTAGTCGCTTGTGCTGACGTCGCTAACCACGCGCAGGTAATTCTTGTATTCCTCCTTCTCCGAGTCAAAGGTCACCTGCGCGCTGTAGACATCCTCCACAAGCACCTCGCCCTCCGAGCACAGGTCTCCCTTCCTGGTTTCTGCGCTGAAGTCTCTCAAGTAATAGAAGCGCCCGCCCGCGGAATAACAGTAGAAGTAGTTGAACGGCTCCTTGCCGAAGTCATCGTCAACGGTCTCGTATTCCCCGACACCGTTCGATGTGACGGCGGCTTTTTCCATGCGCCTTACGCTGTTGTCATCCTTTAAGACAATGCGGTACATCTGCTCATTCGCGGTATCGTAATAATAGCGGTCCGTGTCACGGTAGGTCATGGGGCGTACGGTTTTTCCCAGAATCATATTTGCCTGAATCTCCTCGCCTTCGTGTGCGCCCAGAATCTTCTCCTCGAGGGTTGCGGCAATGTCGTAGGAGTCGGTCAGCTCGTCAATCGGGACGGGCTTTTCCGCCAAAAGCGATGCCTCCATCGTCACGAGTGCGTGGGAGTGGTTCGCATTTCCCGCCAGAGTGATCGTATTGCTCAAAACGCCCTCGCACAACAGCGTCTCTTCCTTGCCGTCAAAGCAATAGATGTCGCCGAACAGGAGCCCGTTCCCGCTCTCGATTGTTTCGCGCACAAGGTCGCGGCTTTCCTTCAGGCGGTATTCCGCCAAGGCGGCATCGTATGCATCGTAGTCGTAGGTTTCGTATTCGTAGCCGAAGAAGGTCTCCTTCTTTTTGTAATCATCGCGGCTGGGCTCGGTCATTTCCGCATCCGATTCCGCGTACGGATCGTCGATGAGGGATGCCATGCCGGTTTCCGACGTCTTGCGGTAATGCAGCATACCGGAACGGACACCGTCCATGCCCATCACCGTTGCGTCTTCCGCCAAAAGTGTGGCTTCCGAATTCTGCACGCGGTAAATGTCACCTTCCGCCGCGTAATAGTAGTCGCTTAAATCGACCGTTCTGGGGTAGACATTGATGATGCCTTCCTCCGCCTCCGCGATTTCCTTTACCTTGTCATCCGCAGCGTTGTATTCGCTCAACACGTTCTCCCCTTCCAGGAAGGCGATTTTTTCACCGGCTTCGTAGCCGTAGATTCTGTAGGAGGCAACGTTCGCCCCGATTCTCTTCGGCTTGCCCGTGACGTCGTTTAAGCGGTAGAGGTCGCCTGACTTTGTCAAGAAATACGTCATCTTGTCATACACAATGATGAGGTCGACATCCTCTTTGATGTCTGCGGGTTTTTCGTCCTTGCCCTTGAGCGCCTTGTAATAGAGCGTGTTGGAATCCGCGCTGTCAATGTAGAGCAGGTATTTTTTCGTGTGGTCGAGGGTGTAGCTTGCCCTTGAGCGCTCCAAAGCGCCCTTCACGGCGACGTCCTCAACGATCGGGTCCCCGGTCTTTTTGCCGTCGTAGCGTAGGATGCCATCCTCCTTGACGTAGAGCAGCGTGTTGTCCTGACCGATGCCGCGGATTGCGGGTGCGATGACGAACACCGCCAAAAGTGCCACGCAAACAAGCGCCGCGAGCACAATTCCCGCGATGATAAGGCCCTTCTTTGACTTCTTTTCCGGGACGGGCGTGCCGCATTCCGTGCAGAATTTTACGCCCTTTCCAATTTCGTTTCCGCAGTTTGAACAGACCATGTTTTCTTTCCTCCCTCTTTGCAAAACCCTTCTCCCTTTCCGATTGTGTTGCCGCAAGTATTTTACAACAAAACCCTTGCAATCACAATAGAACACATGATAAGATATTGCAGGGTTCTTTGCCCCGCTAAAGTGTCTGAAACAGGGAGGAACTTATGTCACACAGAACCGACATCCACAAAATTCTCATCATCGGCTCGGGTCCCATCATCATCGGGCAGGCATGCGAGTTTGATTATTCCGGAACACAGGCCTGTAAGGCGCTTAAATCATTGGGATACGAAATCGTTCTTGTCAATTCCAATCCCGCCACAATCATGACAGACCCTGAGATGGCGGACATTACGTATATTGAACCGCTGAATGTGGACAGAGTTTCCCGCATCATCGAAAAAGAAAGACCGGACGCATTGTTGCCGAACCTCGGCGGGCAGTCCGGTCTTAATTTATGCGCGGAGCTGTACAAGGCGGGTGTTCTTGAGAAGTACGGTGTCGAGGTTATCGGCGTGCAGGTCGACGCGATTGAGCGCGGCGAGGACCGCATCGAATTCAAAAAGACGATGGACATGCTGGGCATCGAGATGGCGCGTTCAGAGGTCGCATATTCCGTCGAAGAGGCGCTTGCCATTGCGGAAAAGCTTTCCTATCCGGTCGTTTTGCGTCCCGCCTATACGATGGGCGGCGCGGGCGGAGGTCTTGTTTACAACCGCGAGGAATTGCGGACCGTGTGCGCACGCGGTTTACAGACTTCTTTGGTGCATCAGGTGCTCGTCGAGGAATCAATTCTGGGCTGGGAGGAATTGGAGCTTGAAGTCGTACGCGACAAGGACAACAACATGATCACCGTCTGCTTCATCGAGAACGTGGACCCGTTGGGCGTGCACACCGGCGACTCGTTTTGCACGGCACCGATGCTTACGATTTCGGAAGAGCTGCAGAAGCGCTTGCAGGAGCAGGCATACAAAATCGTCGAGCACATCGGCGTAATCGGCGGGACGAATGTGCAGTTCGCGCACGACCCCGTTTCCGACCGCATCATCGTCATCGAAATCAATCCCAGAACCTCACGCTCTTCCGCGCTGGCGAGCAAGGCGACGGGCTTCCCGATTGCCTTGGTGAGTGCGAAGCTCGCGACGGGGCTAACGTTAAAGGATCTTCCCTGCGGCAAGCACGGCACACTTGACAAGTACGTGCCCTCGGGCGATTACGTCGTCGTGAAGTTTGCGCGCTGGGCGTTTGAGAAATTCAAGGGCGTGGACGACAAGCTGGGCACGCAGATGCGCGCCGTGGGCGAGGTGATGTCGATTGGCAAAACCTACAAGGAGGCCTTCCAGAAGGCGATCCGTTCGCTGGAGAAGGACCGCTTTGGTCTGGGCGGCGCCAAAAACTTTGCGGAGAAATCAAAGGAAGAGCTTTTGAGCATGCTCATCACGCCGTCGAGCGAGCGGCACTTTTTGCTGTATGAGGCGCTGAAGAAGGGCGCGACGGTGGAGGAGCTGCACGAGATCACGAAGGTGAAGCATTACTTCTTAGAACAGATGAAGGAGCTGGTGGAGGAAGAGAATGCGTTGCGGAAGTTTGCGGATGAGTCAACGGGGACGGGTACACTGACTCATTCTGAAGAACGAGTCAGGGTACCCGTCCCCTTGACTCATCTTCAAAAAGCCAAACAGGATGGCTTCTCCGATGCCTACCTTGCAACCCTTCTGGGTACCACCGAGGAAGAAGTCCGCACGCGCAGAATTGAGGCCGGCATCACGCAGCACTGGGAGGCGGTGCATGTGTCCGGCACGCAGGATGCGGCGTATTATTATTCGACGTATTCGTACGGTGAGTCACGGGGGACGGGTACACTGACTCATGGGGAAGACACCTCATCCACCGCAAGCGGTCCCCCATCCCCACCAGGGGAAGGTATTAAACTGACTCACAATGAAAAACGAGTCAGTGTACCCGTCCCTTCTGACTCACCTTCTTCACACAAGATTATGATCCTGGGCGGAGGGCCCAACCGCATCGGCCAAGGCATCGAGTTCGACTACTGCTGCGTACACGCGGCGCAGTCCTTAACGGCGCTCGGGTTTGAAACGATCATCGTCAACTGCAATCCGGAAACGGTTTCGACGGACTACGACACCTCCGACAAGCTCTACTTCGAACCGCTGACCCTGGAAGACGTTCTCTCGATTTACGAAGCGGAGAAGCCTTTGGGCGTCATCACGCAGTTCGGCGGGCAGACGCCCTTAAACCTCGCGTCGCAGCTTGAAAAATACGGTGTAACGGTCTTAGGCACGCCGCCGTCCGTCATCGACATGGCGGAGGACCGCGACCTCTTCCGCGCAATGATGGAAAAGCTGAACATCCCGATGCCGGAATCCGGCATGGCTTCCACCGTGGAGGAAGCACTTGCGGTGGCAGACAACATCGGTTATCCCGTGATGGTGCGTCCCTCCTTTGTTCTGGGCGGGCGCGGCATGGAAATCGTTTACGACAAGGAAAGCCTCGTTGACTACATGAACGCCGCCATCGCGCAGGCGGAAGGCTATTCCTTAAAAGAGCGTCCCATTCTGGTCGACCGTTTTCTGCACCAGGCGCTGGAATGTGAGGCGGATGCAATCTGCGACGGCACGCATGCCTTTGTGCCCGCCGTCATGGAGCACATCGAGCTTGCCGGCATTCACTCCGGCGACTCCGCCTGCATCGTTCCGTCAAAGCACATTCCAAAGGAAAGCGTGAACACCATCAAGGAGTACACGCGCCGCATCGCGGAAGAGATGCATGTCGTGGGACTCATGAACATGCAGTACGCAATCGAGGACGGCACGGTCTTCGTGCTCGAAGCAAACCCCAGAGCCAGCCGCACGGTGCCGCTGGTCTCCAAGGTCTGCGGCATCAAAATGGTGCCGCTCGCCATCGACATCATCACGGGCGCACTCACCAACCGCCCGTCGCCTTTGCCTTCTTTGGAGGACAAAACCCCCGCTTACTACGGCGTGAAGGAAGCGGTCTTCCCCTTCAACATGTTCCAGGAGGTCGACCCGCTCCTTGGTCCCGAAATGCGCTCCACCGGCGAAGTCTTAGGACTTTCCGAAAATGTCGGTGAGGCATTTTATAAGGCGGAAGAGGCTGCCGGTGTCCCGCTGCCCAAAGAGGGCGCGGTCTTAATCACCGTCAACCGCCAGGACAAGCCGGATGCCGCGGCGCTTGCAAAGCAGTTCTACGAGGACGGCTTCACCATCCTTGCGACCGGAGAAACTTACGACCGCATCCGGGAAGCGGGCGTTCCCGCCGAAAAGGTGAAGAAGCTCTACGAAGGGCGTCCCAATATCTTAGACAAGATTACCAACGGCGAGATTCAACTGATTGTCAACTCTCCCTCCGGGAAGGAGTCCGTGCACGACGATTCCTACCTGCGCAAGGGGGCGGTCAAGGCCGGTGTGATGTACATCACGACCATGGCTGCCGCCAAGGCTGCCGCGGAGGGCATCCACTATGTGAAGACCCACCCGGAAACGCCGTTGTGCTCGCTGCAGGACTGGCACGCACATCTGAAAACATGAATTAATATATTGAAACAATTCCTTGAATTGTAGTATAATACAGGCATGACGCCACAAATTTTCAGACAACAAATTTGTGCTTGTTTTTGTATTCTCCTTTTTTCGCTTTCCTGCTCTGCCTGCGGCAGCGCTCAGGGAACCGTCAACGCCGGGGAGGATACAGACCGCCTTGTCATTTACGCCACCCGTCCGCTCTCCACCACCGACAACGTCATCGCGCGGTTTGAGGCGGAAACCGGAATCGATGTGACCTGTGTGACACTGCGCGCTTCGGACGCGCTCATCCGGATCGAGGGCGAAAGCGCCTCGCCCGTGGCGGATCTTCTTTGGCCCGTGACCATGGACATCGTGGAGCAGAAGACGGAGCTGTTTGATTCCACACAGACCTACTGCTACACCCCCACCGCGCTCATGGTCAATACGGACACGCTCGGTTCTTCCTCCATCAACGGATACGAGGATCTTTTGAAGCCGGAGTTTAAGGGCAGGATTGCCTTCGCGGACCCTGCCGTTTCCGCCGCCTCTTATGCGCATCTGGTGAACATGCTTTACGCAATGGGCGGCAAGGTTCCCGCGCACGGCTGGAATTATGTGGAGCAGTTTGCCGACCAGTTGGATGCCACGCTTTTGAGCAGTGACGAGGAGGTCTACCAGGGCGTCATCCACGGCTACTACACCGTGGGGCTGACGTTCGCGCAATCGAGCGAGGAATACCTGATGGGCGGTGCCCACGTGCACACCGTCTATATGAACGAAGGGGTTCTGTTTCATCAGGACGTCGTCTGCCGGGTGAAGAACGCGCCGCACGCGGAAAACGCCGTGCTTTTTGAGCAGTGGCTCATGCGGGACAGAACGCAGGTCTATTTGCAGAAATCGCAGCACCAGACCAACCTCTTTTCCCTGCGGGATCTTTTGGCGGCGGAAGAAAAGTCGCCCTCCCTGCATGTATTGTCCATCAGCGACCGTCGCGGCGCACTCATGCGCTCCGACTGGCTGATGCGGTTTGAGCGCATCATGAAAAGGAAAGAACAAAACGAATCATGGCAGCAGTAAAACAGACAAAGCGGTTCCGTGACGAACTGTTGCATACGTTGATGTTCCACGCGATGATTCCGTTCGCCATCGCGCTCTTATTGCTGGTCGCTGTTTTTGCCGGTATCGGAACCTACCAGACCAGGGCCGAAGGGCTTGCGCTTAGGGACGAGACCGGTGAGACCTTTGAAAAGGTCTACGACGACTACTGGAACGTCGTATACGATCTTTCCTATGATCTGGATGTTGCGCGGTTCAAGTCTGACACGGTCTACCGTTCCGACATCATCCGGCAGGTCGCGGACTTTTTGAAGGGACAGACCTACCGCGGCTCCTTCTATGTCTTTGACCGCGATTACAACCTGCTCTATCAGGGCGGAAACGACGCGTACAAGGACCAGCTCACCACCTTCTTACCGTATTGCACGGAGGAGCGCTTGGGCATCATCTACGCGCAGGATGCCGCCGCGAGCAACATCTCCGCCGCATGGGCGATTATGCGTCCGGTCATCATCGGTGACATCATCGGGTATGAAGGCTTTGTTCTTCCGGTCAGCTACTTCTCTTCCTTCTTCCGGCAGGAGGGCAGCCACACACCCATTCTTTCCAACGTGTACGGTCGCGTTTACTCGGATGAGGAGTCGCCCTTCTGGAACCAGAAAAAGGATCTTGTCGACAGTGTCCGCCGTGCAAGCGGATTTGTCCGGATGAACGACAACTGGTACTTCGTGACGCCGCAGAAGGTGTACGGTGAGCACATCTGCGCGATGGTCATCGCGGACATCAACAGCATGTTTAACTTAGTCTTCGTTGTCATCCTGGTGGGCATCGGGATTTTCGCCATCATTGCGTTCTTTATCTACCGCTCCGCCGGCCGCACCGCGACCAGACACACGGAGCTGTTGTATGAAATCATCGACGCGCTTGACCGCGTGGAGTCCGGAAACTTTGACCTGTCCTTGGACATCCGCTCCGGCGACGAGTTTGAGCGCATCGGCGAGTCCTTCAATACCATGACCTCCTCCATCCGTGAGCTGTTACGCAAGGAGCGTTCTT
>JAFSRL010000219.1 GCA_017446125.1 Lachnospiraceae bacterium | reverse complement strand
GTGAATCTCGCAATGTTTTATGTCCTGCGCCGGTTCAGGGTGCGGACTGCGGAGCTGCTCCCGCGTGCGCGTAACAGTCGGATTGAGGCGTGGCTGTCTGCCTCAAGACATCCGGTGCGCGCGTTTTTTATTCTGTGTCTTTTTCCTATTCTGCCAAACGGCATGGTGACAATGCTCGCAACGAAGTCGACACTGACGCTCAGGCAGTACGCCTACGCGCTTGTTACGGGCTGTCTGCCGGCGATTGCAGCGTCGGTGCTCTTCGGGGATTTCCTGATGGGGCAGATTGTACTATTATTAAACACGGTAACCATTAGTGTTTTTTAAAAGGAGTGTGATTGGCTGCGTACAGTGAATAAGACCTTGTTTCTGTATCTGCTCTATCGTCGAAAAATCTTTCTGAAAGTGTGACCTGTGGTACAATAGAGAGGGGTAAAAAGGAGACAGGAACATGATCGGAATCATAGATGTGGGCGGCGGCATGCGTGCGGTATACGGCACCGGCGCCCTCGATTATCTGATGGAGCACGGCGTGGAGTTCGATTACGGAATCGGCATCAGCGCGGGCAGCGCCAATATCGTCTCGGGCTTTGCCGGACAGAACCGGCGCGCCTATCGTTTCTACACGGACTACGCGTTTCGCGATGAGTACATGAGCCGTGCCAATTATTTCCGCGACCACAACTTCATCGACTTTGACTATGTCTACGATGATCTCTCCGGCCACGACGGCGAGGATCCGCTGGACTACGATGCCTTTGTCGCCTCCGGCAAAAAGATCCGCATCGTCGCGACGAATGCCCTGACGGCGGAGCCGCACTTTTTTACCAATGACGATCTGTGGCAGGATCACTATGATCCCGTTAAGGCGTCCTGCTCCGTGCCGGTCGTCAACCAGCCCTACGTGATCGACGGCGTGCCGTATTTCGACGGAGCGCTTTCCGCGCCGATCCCCATCCGCAAGGCGTTTGAGGAGGGCTGCGACAAGGTGGTCATCGTCCTGACAAGGCCGCTCGGCCGCAAGCACACGGAGAAGCGCGACGCCGCCTTTGCCGCAGTTTTGGAACGTAAGTACCCCGCAGCCGCCGAGGCCATGCGCACCAGCGCCAAGCGCTACGATGACGCGCTCTCGATTGCGCTCGAGTACCAGTACGACGGCAAGGCGCTCATCATCGCGCCCGATTCCATCGGCCACATGAAAACGTTAAAGAAAGACTTAAGCGCCGTCCGCGCCCTCTACCGCAAGGGAAGGCGGGATGCGAAAAAGGTTGTGGAGTTTTTGGGAGGTTGATATGCTGAACTTTACGGTCGGTCCGGTGATGTCAAGTGAAGAGATCCGCGCGATTGCGGGAGAGCAGATCCCGTACTTCCGCACGCCGGAATTCTCCGACATCATGCTGGAAAGCGAAACGCTGATGAAGACCTTTACCGGTGCGGAGGATGACGCGCGGGTTGTCTTTCTGACGGGCTCGGGGACCGCAGCGATGGAAGCCGCCGTGATGAACAGCTTCACGACAGAGGATAAAGTGCTCGTCGTCAACGGCGGCAGCTTTGGCGCACGCTTTGTCGAACTCTGTCATATTCATCAGATTCCCTGCACGGAGCTTCGTCCGGAGTTCGGACATGACCTTACGGATGAGATGCTCGCCGCACACGACGGACAGGGCTACACCGGCTT
>JAFSRL010000218.1 GCA_017446125.1 Lachnospiraceae bacterium | reverse complement strand
GGACATAGTGCAGCGTGTTGTCCTTGTCCGTAAACTGCATCCCGAACGCACGCGCAAAGCCGTCACCGAAATTGTGACTGGTACCGGACTGCAGGGCACGCCCGTCGTGCATCAGCGCTTCGATCGTGTAGGTGTGCTCCGCGCCGGCAAACTTTTCCTTCTCGGTCTTCTGCCCCTTGATCGTGGGGATCGCGAGGTCCTCCCGGCAGAAATCCGCATAGACCTGCAGCATCTGTTTGGTGCGCTCCTCCGCTTCTTCCGCCGTGGCGTGAATCGTGTGGCCCTCCTGCCATAAAAACTCGCGCGAGCGCAAAAAAGGTCTCGTCTCTTTTTCCCAGCGGACCACGGAGCACCACTGGTTATAGAGCCTGGGCAAATCGCGCCAGCTCTTGACATCGTCCTTATAGAAATCGCAGAAGAGGGTCTCCGAGGTCGGACGCACGCAGTAGCGCTCGGTCAGCTCCTCGCTGCCGCCGTGTGTCACCCACGCCACCTCGGGCGCAAAGCCTTCGACGTGATCCTTTTCTTTTTGCAGAAGAGATTCCGGAATGAGCAAGGGCATGTAAACATTCTCAACACCCGTCGCCTTGAAGCGGGCGTCTAAGTGATTCTGAATCTGTTCCCAGATTGCGTACCCCGCGGGCTTTAACACCATAAAGCCCTTGATATTTGAATAACTGATGAGATCCGCCTTGATGACCGTGTCCGTAAACCACTGCGCAAAATCCTCGTCCATCGAGGTGATCTCCGCAACCAATTTCTTCTCTTTTTCCGCCATGATAATCCGTCCTTTACAGAGTTTCTGATATTAATTCCGAATATATGGAATTTTAGGAGTTTTGGATACGTATGTCAAGCAAGGTTTAACGCGGCAGGCCGAACGTGTTATAATAATAAGGTATGAAAGCTTTTCGCAGAATACGTATGCTTGCTTATATTCTACTGTCACTGCTTTGCGCGTGGACTCTCCTGCCCGTGGAGATGTTTTTTTTTCGCACGGAACCGAAGTATCCCGTGACATCCATAAGTGAGAACTGGACCGTCACCACAAATGAAAGCGTCAGAACCAATGTCCCGCTGTCGGAAAGCATTACGAGCGCGATGGACAAAAGCGACGTTATCATCTTAAGCAACCGCATGCCGCAGGAAGAGGTACCGGGCGCATGCATGGAGGTCAGAACCATCCGGGCATCACTTGATGTCTTTCTGGGAGAGAAGCGGATTTATTCCTACGGAAACCCCGGCAGGGAGTTTATCATCTATAACGAGATCCACAAGATACCACTTCCGGAAGGGTACGGCGGCGAAAGAGTCTCACTGCTTCTGCGCACAAATGCCGAGAATGCGTTTACCGGCATGTATCCCGTATATGTGGGCAACCGGCAGGACATCTTCCGGCAGTGGGTCGCGGAAAATCTCCGCCCGATTTTTTACGGCTGCTTTTTGCTGATCTACGGATTGTTTTTATTAATCCTGGCTGTTTTCCTGTTCAATGCGCTCTCAAGGGATCTCAGAATCATGATTTCCGCGTTCATGACGATTCTCTTTGGCCTGTATATCCTTGCGTACCACGGCGTTCTGGGATATGTGTTCAATACGCCCGCCGTGAATGTGGAGGTGGAGTACATGAGTCTGTATCTGGTGCCTGCCGCCATCAGTGCCTTTTTGGCGACCATCCGCGAGGGATTCATCCGTAAAATCATGACGGCAATCACGGCATTCAACATAACGCTGATGCTCGTGCTGTTTGTTCTGCACTGGAGCAACGTGCTGTATTTAAGCCGGGTGCTGCCGCTGTTCCATATTCTGGTGTTGATTGAAGGCGTTTTTGCACTGGTTTTATTGTGGATCGATATTTCCGCAAACAGACATCACCATGGAAGACACGGCAGGAACCGCTTCACAGACAGGATTTTTATGCGCCGTGCGGACCGCATTCTGTTTTTGGGTGTGCTGGCGATCATTCTGGGCGGCATGGCGGACACGTTTATTTACAACATGAAGAGCGCCCGGTCCATTGTCCCCGTTACGGAGGCCGGAATCGATTTGACCATTATCGGGGTGATGATTTTTTCCGGCTGTCTTTTGCAAAACTACTTCTTCTACATGGTGGAGCACGCCAATGAGCTGCGCCTGAATGAAGAACTGTCCGGGATTGTTTATACGGATCCGCTGACGGGGCTTGCAAACCGGACACGCTGCGAACAGCAGATGCAGGAGATCGAAGAACAAAAGGCGGATTACAGCATCCTGTCCTTTGACATCAACAACCTAAAGCGCGTCAACGACACCTACGGTCACGTGGAGGGCGACCGGCTGCTGAAAGGCTTCGCCAATATCCTGAGGGAATGCTTCCGCGGCAGCGACCTGATCGGACGCATGGGCGGTGATGAATTCATCGTGATTATGCGGGACACGCCGAAGAGTGTCTGTGCGCAGAAAATAGAGCAGATGCACCGGATAGAGGAGCGCTATAACAAGACAGAGAGAGTGTTTCAATATGACGCGGCCTGCGGCTACGCGCACAAGAGCGAGCTTTTGGGAACGAGCGTGGAGGAAATCTACCAGCTTGCGGACGACAGAATGTATGAAGAAAAGCGGCAGCTTCATGAAGCGGCGGAGGTGACCTATGAATAGAAGACTGTCCGCCTTCCTCATTGCGTTTGCGCTTTTGCTGATTCTTTTGTATGCGGGGCAGTCCGTCATGGATGCCATGACGGACAAAGGAATCCTGCTGCTGACGGACGGATGGGACGCGGAGATTTCGGGCGAGACGGATTACGCGCTGCACAACATCAACCCGGAGAACCTCCATGCCGCGGGCGTGCCCGCGTTAAAAAAGGGAGAATCCCTCACGCTGCGCAGAACCCTGGATGAGATTCCGGAAGTGAACTACCCCGCGATGATGATTGAATCACGCATGAGTGCCGTGGAGGTTTTTCTGGACGAAGAACCGGTTGTGTCGTTTCACACAGAGGAGCTGGAGGAAGGGGAACTGGTCTGCGATTCCGTGAGCTTCGTGGATTTGTTGCCGGCATACAAAGGAAGGACGCTGGAAATCATTTACCGCCCGTCGGAAAACCTGCGCATGCTGTACAACCTTCCGGCGCCGCAGATTGGTGATTACGACGCGCTGACAAGGGCGTATACCAACCGCACCTTCATTCCGCTGGCGATGGGAATCTTCCTGATTGTCTTCGGTATGGGCATGATTATCATGATGACGCTGTATGTCACTTACTTACAGCGGTTTGAGGCAAACATCGTGACCGGCATGCTGTGTGTGGCACTGGGTGCATGGATTCTGTTACGCGAGCAGGCCACCGTCTTCATGGCACCCGAGCTCCACGTCACCGTATGGGAGCATGTGTTTTTATACCTGATCATCCCGCTTTTGTATGCGTACTTAACGGGGGTGCCGCGGATTGGCAACGAGAACGTGTTCCGTGCGATTGCGGGCACGTCATCCGTTCTGTCACTGTCGTTTATCCCGCTGCTTTTTTCCGGCATCGCGCACATCACGTCATTTCTTCCGCTGTTCTATGTGCTGGCGCTGACCGGTACCGTACTGAGCAGTGTTTACCTCTACCGCCTGCTGAAAGACAAGCGGTTTGACACATCGGAGGGAATCCGGATCGGCGGTATCGCCGGCATGAGCATCATGAATCTGATTTCAATTTTTGCGGAATACGCTTCGGAGTACTTCGGCATCTACCGCAGACCGGCGCTGACCGCGCTTTTCCCGGTGGGCGCCGCATTCTTTGTCATGTCACAGATGATCGACTACTTCATTTATGTCACGGGTTATTACGCAAAGAAGGAGGAGAACACCTCGCTTTCGGACATTGCCTTTGTGGATGCCCTGACGGGACTCGCAAACCGCGCGGAATGGGATAAGCGCATGAACGAGCTGGAAAGCGCTTCGGGGGAATACTGCATCCTGTCCATGGATTTAAACGGCTTAAAGGCGCTCAACGACAGGGAGGGGCACGCAAAAGGCGACAAGCTTTTAAAGACCTTTGCGCGCATCATCAGGGAATGCTTCCGCGACGAGGACTTTGCCGCCCGGATCGGCGGGGATGAATTCGTTGTTATCATGGAGGACATCAACGACTGGCTTCCGGAAACCTACGTGAAATACATGGAGCGGCGCTTAAGCGACCTGGACAGACGGGAGCGCGGCATCAACCACAGTTGCTCCTACGGCTACGCGTTCCGAAGGGAGGCGCAGGATGCCCACGGGGTCTATATGCTTGCGGATACGAGGATGTATGAGCACAAAGCCATACAAAAAGGAAAAAAGGTAGTATAATATTTATCAATGAAAAGTGGCGGTATCAGTAAATATATACTATATGCGCTTGCCGTCATCGTCACGGTCGGACTGCTTGTGGTGATGAACGGTCCGTTCTTCCGCGACAAGCCGGATTACCCGATCGACTATCCCGTCGAAGGGTGGCGTGTGGAATACCAGGGACAGGTCTTTGAAAACGCGCGTCTGGACGAGACCAACATCGGGGCGAGCGAAAAAGGAGACGTGTTCCGTGCCTCCCACGCTCTGCCGGATGTCGAGGTCGACAGCGCCTGCATCCGTGTTTCCACGGTTCTGTGCGCGCTGGACGTTTACGTGGAGGATGTCTTGATTTACAGCTTCGGGCATGACCGCGGCGCGGCGGGAAAGATGATTCCGACAAGACTTCACTTCGTTCCGCTGCCGGAAAACTATGCCGGAAAACAAATGGACTTAGCCCTGACCGTGTACACGGACAACGCCTTCTCCGGCTTTTTGCCCGTGACGGTGGGGAACCGCTCTGACTTACAGGTCCAACTGATGCAGGACTACCGCTTACAGCTGTTCACCGGCATCTTCTTAATCCTGTTTGCCTTTATCCTGGTCGTCATGAGCGTCTATCTTGTGGTGTACGAAACCAGCAGCGCCCGCATTTATTGCAGCGCGTTTTTGCTCGTCATGCTGGGCTTTTACATCCTGAGCTTTTATGACCTTGTGGACCTTTTGACCGACCGTCCGGAGCTGCGCACCATCATGGAGTACGCGGCGTTCTACTTAATGCCGGCAGCGGCAACCGCCTTCATCGCGACCATTCAGGAGGGCAGGGCACGCCGCATCATCGGCGGGCTCGCGGTGTTTGACGCGGTCTGCGCGATCGTGGCATTCATCATGCATGCACTGGGCATCAAGCACATCCATGAACCGCTGCCCCTGTTCCAGATTCTGTTTGTCCTGTACTGTGTGCCTTTGTTTATCTTTTTAGTGTACAGCCTCGTCTCCGGAAAGAAGCTGGGCCGGAGAAAAAGCGACGTACACATCCGCGCGTCGGAGATGGTGCTTTTGGGCGGCGTCTCCTACTTATTCGTCGCGGCAATCGTGGACTTAATCCGCTATTCCTACCTGAAGTTTTTCTCAAGGTACGGCGCGGCATACTCTGACATCTCGACGACGACGCACGGTGCGCTCATCTTTGCCGCCTGCTTAATCGTTAATTATTTCTACTACAGCATCGACTTTTTGAACGCGCAGGTGATGCACGAAAGAATGCGCGGTCTTGCCTATACGGATCCTTTGACGAACCTTGCGAACCGCACCCGCTGCGAGGAAGTGATGCAGCGCTTAAACGGCACGACGGACCCCTACATCATCGTCTCGCTGGACGTGAATGACTTAAAGGTCGTCAACGACAGGGAGGGACACGCTGCGGGCGACGCTTTCCTAAGCGGCTTCGCGAAGATTCTAACCGACATCTTCGGCACGGACGCCTTCTTAATCGGGCGCATGGGCGGCGACGAGTTCATGGCGATTTTCAAGGAGACGCAGCACGTCAAGGTACAGTCGCTCTTAGACGACCTTGCCGCAAGGATGCAGGCGGAAAACAGCCGCGGCGGACGCTTCCGTTATGACGCGGCATGGGGCGTTGCGGGCTCTGACGAAGTGGCAAGCGGCATCGCGAGCGATGTCTACATGCTTGCGGATTCCAGAATGTACGAGAACAAGAATGCGCGTAAGCGCGCAAAGGAGCTGTCCAGAAAACTGGAAGGAGGGAGGCACTTACATGGGTAGACGTGTTTCCTTCGTATTAATCGGTTTCCTGGCGGTCTACACCCTCATCATGACGTTTATGACGCTCATGACCGTGCAGTCCACCTATCCCATGACGGAGTTGAGCGGCGGCTTTGATGTCGAACTGCGCGGTGAGACCTATGAAAACATCGCCTTGACGGAAATGGAAGCGGAAGGCATCGGGGAGATTAAAAAGGGCGATGTCATGACAATCAGCCGGATCCTTCCGGACACAAAGGAGGTTCCGTTCCCGACGCTTTCCATTAAGCTGCGTTACTCGGCGGTGGAGGTGTTCCTGGAAGACAGGCCGGTGTACAGCTATAAGATGAAAGAGCTTGAGGACGGCGCGTTTATCGGAAGCGAGCGGCACTTTATTCTGCTGCCGCGCGGGGCAGAGTCAAAGAAACTGACGATTGTGCTTCACATCACAAGAGACAACGCGTTCCGGTATATTTCCACGCCCGTCTTCGGTGATTACGATGATGTGGCGCAGTCGTTTTTACATGATTACATCTTTTCCTTTGTATCCGGATTGTATCTTTTTATCTTCGGTGTTCTGTTCCTTGTGATTGCACTGCTGTTTGCGCGGCGCGTGCCGGAAATGCGGGTGACGCTGGCCAGCGCCGTCCTTTGTATCGTGCTCTCCGGCTGGATTCTGGCGAAGCACGATCTTTTGAACCTGTTCTTTTCCGTGGGAAACAAAACCATCGTGGAGTACAGCTGCCTGTACCTGATTCCGCCCATCGTGGCAGCCATTGTCTGGATTACAAAGAATTTCGTCAGCAAAAAAATCTTCCTGGCGTACAGCGTGCCGCTGTATGTTGTGGCCGGCTGGAATTTTTTCGGGGTGCTGACCGGCGCTTTTGAAATCAACCGGTTCCGTGCCCCGTTCTATATTGTGGTATTTATCTCCATCGTTGCGGTGGCGGTCGAGACCGTCTTCTGCTTCCGCAGAAAGCTTGAAACCGCAAACCAGATTCAGATGATTTCCTTAACCATGCTCAATCTGTTTTTCATCGGGGAGTATGTACTTTACTTTTTGGAAATGCGTTACCCGTGGGTACAGTCGCATCTGGGCGGAACCATGATGCCTGCGGGCGGCATGCTGTTTTCCTTAGGACAGGTGATGAACTTCTTTATCTTCGTCACGCAGTCTTATGTGCGCCGTGCGGAAGCGGCATCACTGCGGCGCATGGCGTATGAGGACATCTTAACGGGCTTACCCAACCGTGCGAGCTTTGACCGTGAGGCACGGCAGATTGACACGGAAGGTGTACGGTATGGTATGATCAGTCTGGACTTAAACGGCTTAAAGGAAACGAACGACACCTTAGGACACGCCACGGGCGACCGGCTGTTGTCCTCCTTCGGAAAACTGTTGAAGGAGGTTTTCGGGGATGTCGGCTTCTGCGCAAGAACCGGCGGCGACGAGTTTGTCGTCATCTTACGCGGTGCCACCTTAAGCGGAACAAAGGACGATGTCGAACGGCGTTTGCTGATATTGGAGGAGCGCTTAAAGCAGTTGGATAAAACCGACGGACAGGTTCTGCACTCCGCGGCCTACGGCTATGCATTCTCCGAGGAACTGGAAAGCCCGACGACGCACGATGTCTTCCTGCTTGCGGACAGCCGGATGTATGACAGGAAACGCGCGCAGCATACAGTGATGTGAGGTCAACGGATGAGACAGTCGGTAAGGAAAACATTAACAACCATCATGGCGGCGGCGCTTTTGTTTGCGGGAACAGGCGCTCCCGTCAACGTGCGTGCGCAGGAAAACGCCGCGGCACAGACGACCAACACGGGCGCGATGTCGCTGTTGGGGAAGTACGATTCCGCGGACACGGCGACGATTGTCGCGGTCGATTTTGAGCAGCAGCTTGTCCGGTTGTTCAATCATGACAGGGGGCGCACCTATACGCTTTCCTATGACAACACAAGCATGATTTTTGATACGAACTTACAGCCGCTTTCCGCACGGCTCCTGGAGCCCGGCACGATTGTGGACTTAACGTTCTTAAAGAGCACGAAGCATTTGAACAGTCTCGTGGTTTCGCGCGACGCGTTTTCGTACACGGATGTCGCGGACTACGATTTGAATGCCGGCGTGGATACGGCAAGGGTCTTCGGCAAGTTTTACAAGCTGACCCCCATGACGCTCATCCTTGCGGGCTCCGACCGGATTTCCTTATCCGGCATCCTGCCCGCGGACACAATCAACGTGCGCGGCGTGGGCGATGAGATTTACGCGATTACGATTGCGAAGGGACACGGCTACATTTCCCTGTCCTCTGACAACGTGGGCGACATCTCTTTGGTGGGCGGCTGGCTGGAGCTTGGCAGCTCCTACATCCGCCGGATTACGCCCGGTATGTTTGCGACGGTGCCGGAAGGGACGTATGAGCTGCGCATCGAGGGCGAGGGCTTTGACTTCACGGATGAGGTGACGATTGAGAGAAACCGCGAGACCGTCGTGGATGTTTCAAGGATTTCTTCGTCCAACGCACGATTAGGGACCGTCACCTTCCATACGGTGCCGGACACCGCGGAGGTGTATGTCGACAACGAACGCGCGATGAACGATGTGCCGCAGCAGTACACGATCGGGATTCATCCCCTGCGTGTGGAGGCGGAAGGCTATACGACGATGAACGCGTACTTAAAGGTGGGACGTCAGGAGGCGACCATCAACTTAAACCTGCGTGAGAGCTCCTCCGCGGCTTCAACGGAAAGCAGCACAGGCAGCACGGCTTCAACTGCTGCGAGCACCGCGGCAACGGAAGGGACGTCTTCGGCGACCGCCGCGAGCACGTACGCGACCAACACCGGCGCGTCGGGGTCCTCGACGGGTGCAACGAACGCCTCGACATCATCCACCACGGCGTCGAATGCGGGCACAAGCGCAACGGGCGGCACGTGGAGCAATTCCGGCACGGGGGCAACGAACAACAACGCCTCGAATGCGGCTTCGACCGTGCAGGCGGTGATCGGGAACACGGCAAGCCCCGGCTGGGTGGATACGAACCCTTCAACGAATAACGGCGGCTGGATCGAGACGGATCCCAACAACAACGGCACCTGGGTGGAAACGGATCCCGCGAAGACCGCGGTGAACGGACGACGCATCACGTTCAACCGGCCGGAGGGGGCGATGGTGTATTTTGACGGCGCGTATATCGGCACGACGCCCACGTACATCGAGAAGCTGCCGGGACTGCATACGGTGACGCTGCGCATGGACGGCTACCAGACGCAGACCTACACGATCAGCGTGGACGATGACGACAACAACCGCACCTACAATTTCCCGTCCCTGATTGCGGAATGAGAATTGACGGAAAAGACTGTAAATATAACGATTAATCGATGAAAAGTGTGCGAAATCCCCTATTTTAGGGGATTTTGTCGCATTTTTTGCCGATTTTCATTGACAAATCGCGGTTTTGAGCGTATAAATGGGAATAGGCACGCAAGCCGCAGGGCTTGCAAAACTTCATTCTGAAAGAGGAGGATAACATTCATGAACAAACAGGAACTTGTGGATGCAATTGCAAAGGAAGCCGGTTTAACAAAGAAGGATGCGTCGGGCGCATTGGAAGCGTTCATCGACATCGTCGGCAAGCAGCTCAAGAAGAAGGATAAGGTTCAGCTTGTGGGCTTTGGTACCTTCGAAGTTTCCAAGCGTGCTGCACGTGAGGGCCGCAACCCACAGACCGGTGCTACCATGAAGATTCCGGCATCGCTTGCGCCGAAGTTCAAGGCCGGCAAGGCGTTAAAGGATCTCGTCAACAAGAAGTAATTCATGCGTTTAGACAAGTATCTGAAAGTATCACGATTAATCAAACGGCGCACGCTCGCACAAGAGGCGTGCGCCGCTTCTCGTGTGGAGGTCAACGGCAGGCCGCAGAAGCCTTCGTACGAGGTCAAGACCGGGGACGAAATCTTAATCCGCTTCGGCAACAAGGAGACGCGCGTGCGCGTGCTCGAAATCAGGGAGACCGTCCGCAAGGAAGACGCGGAGTCGATGTTTGAGTACCTGTGACGCAAACGCAAATCTGATAATTTTCATTTGACATTTCGTTGAAATTTCGTTATCATTATTTTGTAATACAATTTACGCAAATCCGAACAACAAAGGGTGAACATGATGCGGATTGTCATGAGACAAAACCGCTTCGGCATGTTTTTGGTGACACTGGTTGTACTGCTGCTTCTGGGCGCGGTCTCGGTCAGCGGGTACCGCCTCAAGAAGAAGGAAAACGCCTATCTCGCACGGGAAGCGGAGCTGCTTTCCCAGATTGAAGCGGAGAAGGCGCGTGCCGAAGAGATTGAGGAGTTTAAAAAGTACACACAGACCAAGAAGTATGTGGAGGAAGAGGCGAAGGACAAGCTGGGCCTCGTCTACGAAAATGAAATCATATTCAAAGCGGCGCCGTGAGGCGTCGCTTTTTCGTGAGTCAGGGGGACGGGATTACACAGGTGACGGAGGTGTGTGTAGTGTTGTGAGTCAGGGGGACGGGTACACTGACTCATTCTACAATCATACCTTCCCCTTGAGGGGAAGGTGTCAGCGAAGCTGACGGATGAGGTGTCATCACTACACACACCTTTGTCATCTGTTTATGGTAAGATATACTCCATGAACAAGTTTGAGAACACCATCCTCTCATACATCCGCGAAAAAAACATGCTCACAGCGGGCATGGCTGTGACCGTCGCCGTCAGCGGCGGCGCGGACTCCGTGTGCCTGCTTACGGTGCTGCACCGCCTGCAGCGCGTGTTGAAGATTACGTTACACGCCGTGCACGTCGACCACATGCTGCGCGGCGAGGAAGCTGCAAAGGACGCGGCGTTTGTCCGCGCGCTTTGCGATTCCCTGAACGTGCCTTTCACCCTGCACCGCATCGATGTCGCGGCGTACGCCAAAGAGCACGCGATGAGCCTCGAGGAAGCGGGACGCGAGGTGCGCTACGCAGCGCTGCGAGGTGAGTCAGCCCGCCATAACCCGAGCCGTGAGTCAGCGGGGACGGGTACACTGACTCATTTTCCACAACATGGTGAGCAGCCGGACTCTTTCGTGAAAATGAGTCAGTGTACCCGTCCCCCTGACTCACCTGCGAGCGTAGCGAGCAGGATCGCCACCGCCCACACCGCCACCGACCAGGCGGAGACGGTGCTTTTGAATTTATTCCGCGGCAGCGGCCTAACGGGGGCAGCGGGGATGCTGCCGGTGAACGGCGACATCATCCGCCCGCTGTTGAACACCACGAGAGAAGAAATCGAGGACTACCTGCGCGCGGAGCACATCGCCTGGCGCGAGGACGCGACCAACGAAGATGACGACTACACGCGCAACCGCATCCGCCACCACATCCTGCCCGTCGCCGCGCGCGAAATCAACGCCCGCGCCGTGCAGCACCTCGCGCAGGCCGCAGAGACCTTCGCGGAGGCGGACGCGTTGATTGCTGCGATGGCGTGTGAGTCAGCCCGCCACAACCCGGGCCGTGAGTCAGCGGGGACGGGTACACTGACTCATTTTTCACCGCGTGGTGAGCAGCCGGTACAGTCTGAACCAAAACGAGTCAGTGTACCCGTCCCCCTGACTCACTCCGCACGCATCCTGCAGGAGGAAACCATCCGGCAGGCGTTGGCGGGCGTGACACCGCACCGAAAGGATATCACAAGAAAACACATCGACGCCATCCTCCACCTTTGCCGCAACAACCACGGGGTGAAGTCACTGGACTTACCTTCAGGCGTGAAGGTCGTGCGCGACCACGACACACTCACCTTTCTGCCTGACAGCACCGAAGGTGACAGGTGACATCTCATAAAGATGTGTTATACTATTAGGACAATGTGTTTCGAAGGAAACGAAGACCGCAGGAAGGAGTTCTTATGGCACACATCAAAACAATGATCGATACCGATACCGTCGAGGCGCGCATCCGCGAGATGGCTGCACAAATCAGTCAGGATTACGAAGGAAAGAACCTGCACATGATTTGCGTCTTAAAGGGCGGCATCTTTTTCATGACACAGCTATCGCGCCATATCACGGTTCCGGTCAGCATGGACTTCATGGCGGTCTCGAGCTACGGCTCTGACACCAAGTCCTCCGGCGTTGTGAAAATCGTCAAGGACCTGGACGAGTCGATCGAGGGCAAGGATGTGTTGGTGGTCGAGGATATCGTGGACTCCGGAAGAACGCTGCGGTATTTGATGGATCTTCTGCGCGACAGGGGCCCTGCAAGTGTCAGGCTTGCAACCTTACTCGACAAGCCCTCCCGCCGCGTGGTCGACATTCACGTGGAGTACACGGGATTTGAAATTGAAGATGTATTTGTTTTGGGATACGGTCTGGATGTCGATCAGAAGTATCGCAACCTGCCGTATATCGGTACGATGGTAGAGGACTAAAGACAGCAAATGGAATCACCAAACAACAATCAACAGGGAAATAACCGCCCGTCATCCCCCGGACCCAATCAGGGATTAAACGTCATCTTTATTATCATCATCATTCTGTTCGCGATGTGGGGGATTCTGGAATTCTTCGGCGGAAGAAATACAGCGGGAACGGATGCGTACACCTTAGGACAATTGACGCAGGACTTAGAGGCCGGACAGGTGGTGGAGGCAACCATCATCCCCAACCGCGAGACACCGACCGGCTCCGTGCAGGTCGTCTTAAAGGACAGGACGGAGCAGCTTTTGTTTGTCACGGACGTGAATGACGCGCAGATTCTTTTGAGCACGCACGGCATTGACGCGACGGTGCGCAACGTGCCGGGCGACAACCTCTTCCTGACAACCTTCTTACCCATCCTTGCGGTGCTGATCATCGCGGTCTTTTTCTTTGTGATGATGAACAACGCGCAGTCGGGCGGCGGCGGGAATTCCCGCATGATGAACTTCGGCCGCTCGAGAGCAAAGATGTCCAATGCGGAAGAAAACAAGATCACCATGAAGGACGTCGCCGGTCTGCAGGAGGAAAAGGAAGAGCTGGAGGAAATCATCACCTTCTTAAAGTCACCGGACAAATTCACGAAGGTGGGCGCGCGCATCCCCAAGGGCGTGCTTTTGGAGGGCGCACCCGGCACCGGTAAAACCCTTCTGGCAAAGGCCGTTGCAGGCGAGGCAGGCGTTCCCTTCTTTTCGATTTCCGGTTCGGACTTCGTGGAAATGTTCGTCGGTGTCGGCGCAAGCCGTGTGAGGGATTTGTTTGCGGACGCAAAAAAGAACGCGCCCTGCATCGTCTTCATCGACGAAATTGACGCCGTGGCACGCCGCCGCGGAACCGGCATGGGCGGCGGACACGACGAGCGCGAACAGACCCTGAACCAGTTGCTCGTCGAAATGGACGGCTTTGGCACAAACGAAGGCATCATCGTCATGGCGGCGACCAACCGCGTGGACATCCTTGACCCCGCGATCTTACGTCCCGGACGCTTTGACAGAAAGATTACCGTGGCACGTCCCGACGTGCGCGGACGCGAGGAAATCTTAAAGGTACACGCACGCAACAAGCCGCTGGCGGAAGACGTCGATTTAAAACAGATCGCACAGACCTCCGCAGGCTTTACAGGCGCAGACCTGGAAAACCTTTTGAACGAATCCGCAATCGACGCCGCCATGGCGGACCGCGCCTACATCAACATGCAGGACATCAAGGACTCCTTCGTCAAGGTGGGCATCGGCACGGAGAAGCACTCGCGCCTGATTTCGGATGAGGACAAAAAGATCACCGCCTACCATGAAGCGGGACACGCGATTCTCTTCCACATCCTGCCCAAGGTGGGACCGGTCTACACGGTCTCCGTCATTCCCACGGGCATGGGCGCTGCGGGCTACACGATGCCGCTGCCGGAAAAGGACGAGATGTTCTCGACCAAGGAAAAGATGCTTGAGGAAATCTGCGTTTCCTTAGGCGGGCGCATCGCGGAGGAGATGATCTTCGGCGACATCACGACCGGCGCCTCGGGCGACATCCAGAAGGCGACCGCGCAGGCACGCCACATGGTGACGCGCTACGGCATGTCGGAGAACATCGGTCTCATCAATTACGACAACGATTCGGACGACGTCTTTATCGGCTACGACTTAGCGAAGGGCAGGAAGCACTCGGAGCTTTTGGCGGGCGAAATCGACAAGGAGGTCCGTTCCATCATCGATACGTGCTACGAACGCGCGCGCAGAATCTTAAAGGAATACGAGGACATCCTGCATTCCTGCGCGAAGCTGTTGATAGAGAAGGAAAAGATCGGAAGGGCGGAATTCGAAGCTTTATTCGAAAACCGGGGCAAAACCGACGTTTTGACGACAGAAAATGCACCGGCCTGATTTTGGCTTGTGCATGTTTTCCAAAACGAGGGGAAAATACAAAAAATCTTTGTATAGTCTGAGGATATACACTGCGGGTGGCGGGTGATAGTATAATAGACGTAACCCCCAATACATTATAGTTTTGCTATACCCCATAAAGAAATACCTTCTCTAAAAAAGACAGCCACCCCCAATGCGCTGTCTTTTTGCTTGGATACAGATAATGGATAGACGAACAATTTTTCATGACATGACAATGACCTTTTTGCGGCCGGTGGAGCCGGACCCCAATACGCAGGTGACCTTCCGTCTGCGCGTCGGTACGGGCATGGCCGAAGAGGTAACGCTCATCCATAACGACATCCGCACCCCCATGCGTCCGGACAAGGAGGAGGGCATCTTCACGTTTTATGCCTGCCGCATCCGCATCGGCGGGATTCCCGTTCCGTACTTCTTTGAAATCAAGAGCGGGGAAGAAACCATCTACTACGACGCCTTCGGCGTCAGCGACCACATCATCCCGGAACGCGCCTTCACCATCTATCCCGGCTACCGCATGCCCGCGTGGGCCAAGGGCGCCGTGATGTACCAGATTTTCACGGACCGTTTTTACAACGGCGACCCCACAAATGATGTGCTCGAAGGCGAGTACTATTACATCTCCGGTCCCGCGCGTGCCATGCAGGACTGGAACGCGCTGCCGGACGCGCACGCAAACATCCGGGAATTCTACGGCGGCGATTTGCAGGGTGTCATCGAAAAGCTTGACTATCTGCAGGGGCTGGGCATCGAGGTGATTTACTTCAACCCGCTCTTCTGCTCGCCATCCTCTCATAAATATGATACGCAGGACTACGACCACATCGACCCGCACTTCGGCATGATTAAGGAGGACGGCGGAAAGCTCTTAAGCGGCACCGAGCGCGTGAACCAGATTGCGACGCGGTTTATCAAACGTGTGACCTCCGAGGAAAACTTAGAAGCGTCGGACGAGCTCTTAAAGGAATTGATTGCGCTTGCGCATGCCAGGGGCATGAAGGTCATTCTGGACGGTGTCTTCAACCACTGCGGCTCCTTTAACAAGTGGCTCGACAGGGAGCGCATTTATGAAAACAAAAAGGGATACGAGGCGGGCGCCTATATCCGCGAGGACTCCCCGTACCGGCACTACTTTTCCTTCATGGAGGAGAACTGGCCCTACAACAATTCCTACGACGGATGGTGGGGCTTTGACACGCTGCCCAAGTTAAATTACGAAGCGTCGAAGAAGCTGCAGGAGTACATCATCGGCATCGGCTGCAAGTGGGTGTCCGCGCCCTTTTACGCGGACGGCTGGCGGCTGGACGTCGCGGCGGACTTGGGGCACTCCCGCGCCTTCAATCATGATTTCTGGAAGCGCTTCCGCAAGGCGGTGAAGGAGGCGAATCCGAACGCGCTCATCTTAGCGGAGCATTACGGCGACGCGAAGGAATGGCTCATGGGCGACGAGTGGGACAGCGTCATGAACTACGACGCGTTCATGGAACCGGTCAGCTTCTTTTTGACCGGCATGGAAAAGCATTCGGACGCGTACTATGCGGACCGCGTGGGGGACGCGCAACTGTTTTTTGACAAAATGCTCAACACCGCGGCGCGCAACTTCAGCTATCCGTCCTTACTTACGGCGATGAACGAGCTTTCAAACCATGACCACTCGCGGTTTTTGACCAGGACGAACGGGAAGGTCGGACGCGTGCAGGATTTGGGACATGCTGCCGCCGAAGAGCAGGTGCGCAAGGAGGTGCTCAGGCAGGCGGTCATGATTCAGATGACCTGGCCCGGCGCCCCCTGTGTGTACTACGGCGACGAAGCGGGGCTTGCGGGCTTCACGGATCCGGACAACCGCAGGACCTACCCGTGGGGAAGGGAAGACAATGACTTGGTTTCCTTCCACAAGGAAATCATCCGGATGCACAAGCAGTACACGGAATTAAAGACCGGTTCCGTCATGCCGCTTTTGGCGGAGCGCGGAATCATTGCGTACGGACGCTTCAACAACCAGGCGGCGTGCGTCGTGCTGGTCAACAACCACGGCTACACGGTCACAAAGGAAATCGACGTGAAATATCTGGGGATTCCCCTGGACTGCGACCTGCAGCAGGTGATGATCACAACGGCGTCCGGCTATCGCATCAACCCCGTGCCGCACCGCGTTGTCAGGGGACGTCTGACGATGGCACTGCCGGGTTCTTCCGCGATTCTTTTGCGCTACACACGCTTACAACCCGTGACCAGAGAGCAGTTCTGGGCCACGAATACGGTGGACTTTTCTTAGGAAGTGCGCTAAAATAAACCTGTTGCGAGCTAATAAATCATTATCATAGATTGGAGGGTATCCTATGTCTTTAGTTACCACAACAGAAATGTTCAAAAAGGCGTACAGCGGCGGCTATGCAATTGGCGCGTTCAACGTCAACAACATGGAGATCGTGCAGGGCATCGTCGAAGCTGCGAACGAGCTGCGTTCCCCCGTGATTTTACAGGCGAGCGCGGGCGCGAGAAAGTATGCGCAGTCTGCTTACTTGAAGCACCTCGTGGAAGCGGCAATCGAAACGAGTGACATTCCGGTTGCGCTGCACTTGGATCACGGCGCGGACTTTGATGTCTGCAAGGACTGCATCGACACGGGCTTTACGTCCGTCATGATCGACGCATCCAGCAAGCCGTTTGAAGAGAACATCAAGATCTCGAAGGAGGTCGTGGAATACGCACACTCCAAGGGCGTCGTTGTGGAAGCGGAGCTGGGAACCCTTGCCGGTGTCGAGGACGACGTCAAGGTCGCGGACGACAAGGCACAGTACACGGACCCGGATCAGGTCGTCGAGTTCGTCGACAAGACCGGCTGCGACTCTCTTGCAATCGCGGTGGGCACCAGCCACGGCGCATACAAGTTTAAGCCCGGTCAGAACCCGAAGATCCGCTTAGACATCTTGGATGAGATTGTCGAGCGCTTACCCGGCTTCCCGATCGTGCTGCACGGTTCCTCTTCGGTGCCGCAGGAATACGTCAAGATCATCAACGAGAACGGCGGCGCCTTAAAGGATGCCATCGGTATTCCGGAGGATCAGTTAAGAGAGGCTGCAAAGCGCGCGGTCTGCAAGATCAACATCGACTCTGACTTACGTCTGGGCATGACGGCAGGCATCCGCCAGCACCTTGCGCTTCATCCGGATCACTTCGATCCCAGACAGTACTTGACCGACGGCAGGGCAAACGTGAAGGCGATCGTGCACCACAAGATTATCAACGTTCTGGGCTCTGACGGTAAGGCGTAATTTGAAGGAGTAACGCGGCGGGGCCGTACGGCCCCGCCTTTCTTATGAAAACATGAACAACGAACTGACTGCAAAAGACATCGCGGATATGGAAGCGGAGATTGAGCACCGCAAGGTGGTCGTGCGCAAGGAGCTCCTGGAGCACGTGAAGGTTGCGCGCGCCCAGGGCGACTTAAGCGAAAACTTCGAGTACTATGCCGCAAAAAAGGAAAAGAACGCGAACGAAAGCCGGATCCGTTATCTGGAGCGCATGATCCGCACCGCGAAAATCATCGATGACACCTCCGCAGAAGATGAGGTGGGCATGAACAAGACGGTACGCGTGCGCATCGAGGAGGACGGTTCGGAAGAAACCTACAAGATTGTGACCACCATGCGCGGCAATGCCTTGAAGGGCTTAATCAGCGTGGAGTCCCCCCTGGGCAGGGCGCTCATGGGAAAGAAGCGGGGCGATCGCGTAAGCGTCGAGGTCAGCAAGGACTATTCATACGACCTGACGATACTGGAAATCGAAGACACGGGTCTTAGCGAAGAAGACGTGATCAGGGCGTTTTAGTGAGTCAGGGGGACGGGTACACTGACTCATTTGACCAGTTGGTCAATAATGAACCGTTACCAGAATGAGTCAGTGTATCCGTCCCCCTGACTCACTGTACCCGTCCCCCTGACTCATCCGGAAAGGAGACTATACAAATGTACGATACAATCATCATCGGCGCGGGCCCTGCGGGTCTTAGCACCGCGGTTTACGGTAAAAGAGCGGGCCTTGACTTACTGGTTTTAGATAAGAACCCCGTCAGCGGCGGCCAGATCATCAATACCTACGAGGTGGACAATTACTTAGGGCTCCCCGGCATCAACGGCTTTGACATGGCGATGAAGTTCGAGGAGCACGCGACGAAGCTGGGCGCGGAAATCCGCCATGAGAATGTCACAGAGGTGACGCGCGTGTCGGAGGGCGACGACACCCACACGCCCGTCTTCCACGTGGTAACGGAGAACGAGACCTACGAGACCAAAACGGTCATTTTTGCCCTGGGCGCGTACCACGCGAAGCTCGGGCTGGAAGGCGAGGAGCGGCTTTCGGGGCGCGGCGTGTCCTATTGCGCGACCTGTGACGGTGCCTTTTTCAGAAACCGCGTGACCTGCGTGGTCGGCGGGGGCGACGTGGCGGTCGAGGACGCGATCTTCTTAGCCCGCTTCTGCGAGAAGGTCTACCTTATCCATAGAAGAGATGAGCTGCGTGCCGTGAAGGCGCTGCAGGACGAGCTCTTCTCTTTACCCAACGTCGAGGTCGTCTGGGACAGC
The DNA here is from genome assembly GCA_017446125.1 of Lachnospiraceae bacterium. GTDB lineage: Bacteria > Bacillota > Clostridia > Lachnospirales > Lachnospiraceae > Butyrivibrio. The sequence continues at coordinate 7,813 of JAFSRL010000218.1, read as the reverse complement.
GTCGTGACCGCCATCGAGGGCGAAGACGCCGTGGAGCGTGCCGTTTTACAAAACGTTAAGACAAAGGAAGAAACGACCCTGGAAACCGCCGCCGTTTTCGTGGCGGTGGGCATCGTTCCGGATACGGCGCTTGCTAAAAACCTTTGCGAAACCAACGAAAGCGGCTACATCATCGCGCCGGAGTCCTGTGCCACAAGCGTTCCGGGCATCTATGCCGCCGGAGACGCCCGCGCCAAGCGACTTCGCCAAATTGTTACGGCCGCAGCCGACGGTGCGAACGCGATTACGGCGATTACGGACTTTTTCACGGGCAAATCGTAATATCTGAATTGTGTGTCAATTTGAGCGAAAACCTTGTGTTTTCGCTCTTTTTTTATTGTTTCAAAATGCTTGACAATCCACCGAAAAGGGGGTATATTGTTAAAGGGTTGTAACAAATTCGTAACAAATGCAACAAACTCGAAAGGAACGACACGTTTGCTTAACAAAGAGAAGAAACTGATCACAGTCCTGACAGTCGCGACGATGGCTTTGGCCGCCGGCGCTTTTTCTGCAGGTGCGAACGAAATGAACATCACGAGCGTCTTACCCAGTGCCGGTGTGAGCTACGCGCTTGCCCCCAAGCAGGTTTCGCTCTCTGATTTAATGCATTCTGACGAGGTCAAGGCATCCATCGGCGCAAGCTTTGACGAGAGCGCGCATCCGGAAGAAGTCGAAATCACGGAAACGGAGCCCGTCAGCGGTCTGGTCTCAGATGTCGTCGAGCTTCCCCCGGAGCCCGTCGAGGAGTTGAGCCCGGAAGAAGCGGCGCGCAAGGCGGAAGACGAGGTGTTCTCTTCCTTAGTCATCGCCCGCGTCAACGATTATGTGAATGTCCGCGATATCCCTTCGGAAGAGGGTGAAATCGTCGGTAAGTTATATGACAAGTCCGTCGGTACTTACCTTGGTGAGGAGAACGGCTGGTACAAGATTGAATCCGGCAAGTGCACGGGCTACGTGAAAGCGGAGTTCTGTGTGACCGGCGACGAGGCGATTGACCTTGCACGCGAGGTGGGAACGCGCATCGCGACCGTCAACACGACGACCTTGAAGGTCCGCTTGGAGCCTTCCATGGAAGCGGAGGTCTTAGGCCTTGTGCCCATCGAGGACCAGCTCGTTGTCACGGAAGAGCTTGACGGCTGGGTCAAGGTCGACATCGAAGAAGGCTTCGGCTATGTCTCGACGGATTACGTCATCCTTTCCACGGAATTTGTGAAAGCGGAGTCCAAGGCGGAAGAAGAAGCGCGTCTTGCAAAGGAACGCGCCGCACAGGAAGCCGCAAGAAAGGCGCAACAGAAGAATACCTCGAAGACCAAGGCAAGCGGTTCTTCGAAGACCTATAATTCCGCGGAAAGCTATACCACACAGTCCTCGTCCATCGGACAGGCGGTTGCGGATTACGCGGTACAGTTCGTGGGGAACCCCTACGTATACGGCGGCACCTCATTAACGAACGGTGCGGACTGCTCCGGCTTTGTCATGAGCGTGTACGCGAACTTCGGTGTGAGCTTACCGCACTCCTCCGCAGCGGACCGTCATGTGGGCGCGGCGGTGGACGGCCTTGCGAACGCGCAGCCGGGCGACCTCGTATGCTACTCCGGTCACGTCGGTCTTTACATCGGCAACGGCCAGATTGTGCATGCGTCGACCTCGAAGACCGGCATCATCATTTCAAACGCAAGCTATCGTACGCCTTTGGCGGTGCGCCGTATTTTCTAAATGACGACTTTCTCTAAATATTGTTGTGTGGGGAATGGGAGTGTTGATGGATTCAACACTTCCATTTGCTGTTAAGAAGTGTTATACTAATAGCACGGCGCTTTCTGTCATATCAAAAGTCGAATTGGAGGGTATTTGCTTATGAAATTCACAATTGTGGGAAAGAATATTGACGTCACGGCAGGGTTGAAGGCTGCGGTCGAGGAGAAGATCGGGAAGCTGGAAAAATACTTCACGCCGGACACCAACGTCAATGTGACCATGAAGGTCGACAAGGACCGTCACAAGATCGAAGTCACCATCCCCGTCAAGGGCAAGATCATCCGTGCAGAACAGACCTCGAGCGATATGTACGTATCAATCGATCTCGTCGAAGAAATCATTGAACGCCAGTTAAAGAAATACAAGAACAAGCTTGTCGACAAGAAGCAGGCGGATGTCAGCAACTTCAAAAAGGAATACATCGAGAACGACTACCTCGAAGAGGAGAGCGTCAAGATTGAACGCGTCAAGCGCTTCGACATCAAGCCCATGTATCCGGAAGATGCCTGCGTCCAGATGGAACTGTTGGGCCACGACTTCTTCGTCTTCGTCAATGCGGAGACGAACGAGACAAACGTGGTCTACAAGCGCAAGGGATCCAGCTACGGCATCATCGAGCCGGAGGAGTAAACTTTTTTGGGAAAAGTTGACGAAACTGGTAGACTTTGCACATGAAATCGTGTACCATTGTTTTTGTACCACTAACATTCTAATAAGAAACTGGAGGTAAGCAATGTCAAAGAAGGTAGTTTTAGCAGGTGCATGCAGAACAGCAATCGGAAGCTTTGGGGGTTCGCTTTCGAACGTTCCCGCCCCGGAACTGGGCGCGGTCGTCATCAAGGCGGCTTTGGAACGCGCGGGCGTGAAGCCGGAGCAGGTTGACGAGGTCTTAATGGGCTGCGTCATCCAGGCAAGCCAGGGCCAGAACGTGGGTCGTCAGGCTTCCCTTAAGGCAGGTCTTCCTGTCACCGTCCCGGCACAGACCATCAACGTGGTGTGCGGCTCCGGTCTGAACGCGGTCAACATGGCTGCGGAAAAAATCATCGCGGGCGGCGCGGACATCATGGTCGCGGGCGGCATGGAAAACATGTCGATGGCGCCCTTCGCGCTTGAGAAAGCACGTTACGGTTATCGCATGAACCACGGCAAGTTGATCGACACCCTGTTCAAGGACGCGCTGGGGGATGTTTACAATGATTATCACATGATCAAGACCGCGGACAATGTCGCGGAAGAGTGGAAGCTCACCAGAGAAATGTGCGACGAGTTCGCAGTCAGCTCCCAGAACAAAGCGGAAGCCGCGCAGAAGGCGGACCGCTTCAAGGAAGAAATCGTTCCGGTCGAAATCAAGGTCAAGAAGGAAACCAAGTCCTTTGATAAGGATGAGTTCCCGCGCGCAGGCGTGACCATCGATTCCATTTCCGGCATGCGTTCCATCAACGAGGGCGGCGTCACGACAGCGGCGAACGCTTCCGGCATCAACGACGGTGCTGCGGCAATCGTTGTCATGAGCGAAGAGAAAGCAAAGGAACTGGGCGTGAAGCCCATGGCAACCTGGGTGGGCGGCTGCCTGGGCGGCGTCGATCCCAAGATTATGGGTGTGGGCCCGATCGCTTCGACCAAGCGCCTCTTGGAGAGAACCGGCTTAAAGATTGAGGACATCGACCTGTACGAAGCAAACGAAGCGTTTGCGGCACAGAGCTTAGCGGTCGGTAAGGACTTAGGCTTTGACACCGCGAAGTTAAACGTGAACGGCGGCGCGATTGCTTTGGGACACCCGGTGGGTGCATCCGGCTGCCGTATCCTCGTCACCCTCTTACATGAGATGGAGAAGAGAGACGTCAAGCGCGGTCTTGCGACGCTGTGCATCGGCGGCGGCATGGGCTGCTCCTTAATCGTCGAACGCGAATAATATGTACACATTACAGGGTTACATCGGTTCCGGTGTAACCCTGTTGTATCATCCTTATTTGTTAAAAAATTATCATTATAGGAGGTAGAATCATGGCATTAGTGGAGTACGAAGTCAAAGGCGGTTATGCCATCATCACGATCAACCGGCCCGAAGCGCTCAACGCGTTGAACTCCGCGGTCCTTGACGAATTGAACGGCGTCATCGACGGAATCGATTTGAATTCCGTGCGCTGCGTCATCGTCACGGGCGCGGGCGAGAAGAGCTTTGTCGCGGGCGCGGACATCGGCGAGATGAGCAACTTAACGCATGCGGAGGGTGTCGCCTTCGGCGAAAAGGGGAACAAGGTCTTCCGGAAGTTAGAGACCCTGCCCGTTCCGGTCATCGCGGCAATCAACGGATTCGCATTGGGTGGCGGCTGCGAGCTGTCCATGGCGTGCGATTTCCGCATTTGCGCGGACACGGCAGTCTTCGGCCAGCCCGAAGTGGGTCTTGGCATTACACCGGGCTTTGGCGGGACACAGAGACTTGCGCGCCTGATTGGACCCGGCATGGCGAAGCAGCTCATCTACACGGGCCGCAACATCAAGGCGGACGAGGCGTTTCGTGTGGGCTTGGTCAATCAGGTGGTGCCGCTTGCGGACCTCATGGCGACCGTCGAGAAGCTCGCGGGCACGATTGCAGGAAACGCTCCCATCGCGGTCCGGGCTTGCAAGAAGCTCATCAACGAAGGACTTGAGATGGATATGGACGAGGCAATCATGTTTGAGGCGAAGGTCTTCGGCGAGGAGTGCATCGAGACGAACGACCAGAGAGAGGGCATGAGCGCGTTCCTTGAGAAGAGGAAGGAGAAGAACTTTACCAATTCATAAGCGATCAGAAAACAATCGCTAAGTGCTTATAAGAAGGGAGAGAAATACTATGAAAGTAGCAGTTATCGGTGCAGGTACCATGGGAAGCGGCATCGCGCAGGCATTTGCGCAGGCGGATTTCGTCGATCACGTCTATCTGTGCGACATCAAGCAGGAGTTTGCTGACGGCGGCAAGAGCAAGATCCAGAAGGGCTTGGAGCGCCTCGTCTCGAAGGAGAAGATGACGCAGGAAGCCTGTGACGCGATCTTAGCAAAGATTGAGACCGGCTTAAACGCCATCGCAACCGATCCCGACCTCGTGGTTGAGGCGGCATTGGAACGCATGGATTTAAAGAAGGAGACCTTCAAGGACCTGCAGGAAAACATCGTCAAGAATGAGAACTGCATCTACGCGTCCAACACGTCCTCTCTGTCCATCACGGAGATCGGCGCAGGGTTAAAGCACCCGGTCGTGGGCATGCACTTCTTCAATCCGGCACCCGTCATGAAGCTCATCGAGGTTATCGCGGGCCTCAACACCCCGAAGGATGTCGTCGAGAAGGTCGTCAAGATTTCTTCCGACATGGGCAAGACCCCCGTGGAAGTGAAGGAAGGCGCGGGCTTTGTCGTGAACCGCATCCTGATTCCGCTGGTCAATGAAGGCGTACAGATCTACGCGGACGGCCTCGCAAGCATCGAGGGCATCGACAACGCGATGAAGCTGGGCGCAAACCACCCGATGGGACCGCTGGCTTTGGGCGATCTGATTGGCTGGGATATCTGCCTTGCGGTTATGGAAGTGCTTTACAACGAGTTTGGCGATCCCAAGTACCGTCCGGCGCCGTTCATGCGCAAGATGGTGCGCGCGGGCCTGCTCGGACAAAAGACCGGCAAGGGCTTCTACGATTATTCCCAGAAGCCGGCCGTGCCGAATATGGATATCTGAAGATCCGGCACTGAATTAACAAAAACAACAGGATGCGGTCTCCGACACAGGGGCCGCATCTTATTTTTTGCGTTTAAATCGCACAAAATATAAAACGTGATATGTTACAAAAATAGTAGAGATGATTTGTCATATTTATCAATTGACCCTTAGCAAATTAATAATGATAATGGAAATGATTACTGTATTTGTTTTATGGAGCAAATATGATAAGGAGGAGAAAATGGCGGACGAAAAAACCACCAACACAAAGAGTAAAGGCAAGATCGGCTTAGGCGTTCTGGCTGCTGTCGTTGTGCTGGGCGGCGTGTATGTCGGCGTGAGCATGAGCGGTAGAGCAATCACCGCGTCTGCTTCCGACGGCAGATTCGTTCAGGTCATCGAGAACAACGGATGTCTCGCCTGTCATTCTTCCGAGCCGGAGACAGCCTGGTATGAAGCATTACCCGGCGTCTCAGGCATGATGGAGAAGGACAAGGACAACGCCTACAAGTTCATCGACTTGCAGACAATCGTCGACAAGGTGAACGCGGGCGAGATGATTGACGCACCTTCGGTGTCGAAGATCGAGCAGGCAACCAAGAACAATTCGATGCCGCTGACGAATTACGCCACGGTGCACCCGGGTTCCTCTCTGAACGCGGAAGAGCAGGGCATCCTGCTCGGATGGGTCAAGGAACGCCGTACCGCGCAGGTCCAGGCTTTTGCCGAGCAATATGGCATGGAGCTGGACGATGCTGCCCTTGAAAAGGCAGTGTCTGAGCCGGTCATGGTGCTGCCGGAGCCGGGTTATGGCGTCGACATGGATATGGCGATGCTGGGTCTGGATGTCTATCATGACACGAGACTTTCCGGCGACAACACGCTCGCGTGTGCATCCTGCCATCAGCTCTCTCACGGCGGTGAAGACGGAACCGCGCACGCAAGAGGCATCACCGGAAGTCTGGGTGGTGTCAGTGCACCTACGGTTTACAATTCTGTCTTCAACGTGCTGCAGTTCTGGGATGGTCGTGCAGATCATCTTCAGGCACAGGCAGCCGGCCCGCCCACCAATCCGATCGAAATGGGCTCCGAGACCTGGGACGATATCGTGAAGCGTCTGAAAGAGGATCCTGAAATGGTTCAGCGCTTTGATAAGGTATTCGGTTCCTCAGGGATCACCGAGGAGAACATTACGGCCGCGATTGCGGAGTTTGAGAAGCTGTTGATCACCCCGAACAGCCCGTTTGACAAGTACCTCATGGGCGATGAGGGCGCGATCAGTGCAGAAGCGGCACAGGGTTACGACCTCTTCAAGAAGTACTACTGCGCGACCTGTCACACAGGCGCGTCCATGGGCGGCCAGAGCTTTGAGCTCTTAGGCACCGTAACGGATGCGGCACAGTACTTTGAAGAGCGTGGCTATGAAGCATTCGAGGCTGACGACGGCCGGTTTGCTCAGACGGAAGACGAGAACGACAGATACCGCTTCAAGGTTCCGAACCTGCGGAATGTCGAGCTTACGGATCCGTACTTCCATGACGGTTCACAGCTGTCCCTGCAGCAGGCGGTTCGCACGATGTTCAAGTATCAGACGGATCATCCGAACCCGACCGATGATGAAGTCAACAAGATCGTTGAGTTCTTAATGGCGCAGACAGGTGAGAACGAGTACATGACGTACGACTTCTATCCGAGCAACAACCTGTATCCGGAGTATAAGACGGAGGCTTCTGACACGGAGAATTAAGTTAAGTACAAGCGTAACAGAAATGAAAAGCAACAGAGTATACCGGTATCTCACCTCCATAAAACTTACCATCATATTACTGACGGCAATGGCTATCTGTTTTGTGCTGGACACAGTATTCGAAGCGGTGCATCTGATCCACTCGGTCCCGATGTACATCATGGCTGCGCTTTTTGCGGTGAACTTAACGCTGTGCACCCTGAAACGTACGGAATGGGCCGCAAAGAAGTCCGCTTTAAGGTTTGATCCGGCGGTGTGGGGGTCACCGGTACTCCACATCGGCCTGATCGTCATCATGTTTGGTGCCTGCCTGTCCTGGCTGATCGGACGGCAGACCTATTATGAGATTCCGGTCGGCGAGGTCGCTCAGTTTGCGGGCAGGTCCGGCACCATTGACATGACGATCGGGGACTTTCATGTTGAATATTATGAGGATAACAACTCACCGAAACAGTATATTACAGACCTGATCCTGGACAACCGCAAGGGAGAAACGGTGAAGGAAACGGTGTACGTGAATGCGCCGGTCCGCTACGACGGCGTCACCATCATCCAGCAGTCGTATGGCTTCAACT